>NZ_PKUB01000052.1 GCF_002868845.1 Desulfuromonas sp. | reverse complement strand
AGGCCTTCAAAAGTGGAATAGACCTGCTATCAGGAAGTTACGGATCACCATACTTAACTCCATTTTTCAGACAAGATCTAAGAGGGGTCGGCAACTTACCAAACAGAGCAAAGAGGCCAGTCCCCAGGGGCTAGCGCGCCTCCTCAGGTATTTCCCGTTGCCGGGTGGCACCAAGCGTGGTAAGAGAAGTGTATAACCTCCACCAAGGCCATCCAGGGAAACCACCATGCCGACACTCATCCTCTACCTCTTCATCGCCATCTTCTTCTCCTTCCTCTGCTCGATCCTCGAGGCGGTGCTGCTGAGCATCTCCCCGGCCTACATCGCGGGCAAGGAGAAGGAGGCGCCTAAGACCGCCCACCTGCTCAACCGCCTCAAGGAGAATATCGACCGCCCCCTGGCGGCGATCCTCACCCTCAACACCTTCGCCCACACCATCGGCGCCGCCGGGGTCGGGGCCCAGGCCCAGCGACTGTGGGGCAACGAGTACCTCTCGGTCGTCTCGGCCCTGCTGACCCTGGCCATCCTCATCTTCTCCGAGATCATCCCGAAGACCCTCGGCGCCACCTACTGGAAGCCGTTGGCGCCCCTTTCGGCCCGCATCACCCGGTGGATGATCCTCATCCTTTACCCCTTCGTCCAGATCAGCCAGCTCCTCACCCGCCTGCTGCGCAAGTCCGAGGAAGAGAGCGTCTACAGCCGGGCCGACCTCAGCGCCATCTCCACCATCGGCGCCCGCGAGGGGGTCATCCATGAGGACGAGTCGCGCATCATCAAGAACCTGATGCGCTTCAACCGCATCTACGTCAACAGCATCATGACCCCGCGCACCGTGGTGACCGCCCTGCCCGAGGAGATGACCGTCGCCGACTATCGGAAGAGGGGGATCGCCTCCCCCTTCACCCGCATCCCTGTCTACCGGGAGAGCATCGACCAGATCACCGGCTTTGTGCGCAGGGACGAGGTGCAGCGCCAGATCATCGAGGGGCACCACGAGCGGGCGCTGAAGGAGCTCGCCCGGAAAATCCCCGTCGTCTACGAGTACGCCCCCATCATGGCCCTCTTCGACTCCCTCGTCGGCCAGAACGAGCACATCGCCATGGTCGTCGACGAGTACGGCGGCTTCGAGGGGATCGTCACCATCGAGGATTTGATGGAGACCCTCCTCGGGATCGAGATCGTCGACGAGCTCGACACGGTCGAGGACATGCAGCGGCTGGCCCGGGAGAACTGGGAGAAGAGGGCGCGCAAGCTCGGATTGATCCCCGACGAGGGAGAGGATCGCTAGGACCCCGATGGAATCTGGTTAAGGAATTTCCGTGAAGAATATCGTTTATATCGCCACGAGCCTCGACGGCTATATCGCCACCTCCGACGGCAGCGTCGATTGGCTGCATGAGATTCCGAACCCGTCGGGAAGCGACTACGGCTGGAGCGAGCTCATGGGCCGCATCGACGCGATCGTCATGGGCAGAAACACCTTTGAGACGGTCCTCTCGTTCGGGCAGTGGCCCTACGAAAAGCCGGTCTTCGTCGCAAGCAGCAGCTTGAAGGAAATCCCCGCGCACCTCGAGGGAAAGGTCCGGTTCATCGAGGGGACACCGTCGGAGATGGTGTCCGAACTGAACGGCCAGGGCTACGAAAACCTGTACATCGACGGCGGCGATACGATTCGCAGATTTCTCGCCGAGGATATCATCGACGAGATCGTCGTCACGCGTGTTCCCATCCTGCTTGGCGGCGGCCACCCTCTGTTCGGCAGCCTGACCGAACCCCTGAAGTTCCGGCACGCCAAGACTGAAGTTTTCGACGATATTCTAGTGAAAAGCACTTACTTGAGGGAGCGCTAGAAAATTCGGAAAACAAATCCCACCGGTTATCGGGGTCGGGCCTTCAAACAGGGAACCTCTGCCTGACTATTTATCGGGCCAGGGAACCGGTTGAAGAGAGGGGAGGCTGAAAATGCCAATCAACCTTAAGGATCTGGACGTTGTTCCCGAGCTTGCAGGGGTGAGTTCTGCGCTGATCGTCCCCTGCAACATGTGCCCTGCGGTGACGGTCGCCCTGAGAGAGGGGAAACCCTTCATCCAACTCTTCAAGAGTTTCTTCAAGTCCGCGCCCTTTGCCCGGCACATCGAGGCACTGCAGTCCCGGTTGGAAGAAGAGGGGATCCACACCAGAGTTTTCAACAGCAATCTCCCTCACCATTTCTTCGTCTGCATGTGGACTTCAGGCCGGCGCAAAAAGCTTCGGAAACAGGCCGAACAGTATGAAGCGGTGATTGTCCTCGGATGCGATTCGGCGACCGAAACCGTACGCGAGGCGGTCGAGTCGACCGACTGCAAGGTGGTCCAGGGGATGGAAGTTGTCGGCTTCACGAATGCGAAGCTCAAGTTCAAGCTGCCGTGCAGCATAACGTTTGAAGACGGCAAGATTATTCCCATATCCCGCCAGAAGAAAGAAGAGGACCCATGAGGATGTCTCGTGGCCTGGCCCCTTTTAAGGTCATGACCTTTTCCCCGACTATCCCTTAACGGAAAGCTCCGAATGACCCACAAAATCAAAGGCACCCAGAACATCTCCCGCGACTGCATGGTCTGCGGCGTCGAAAACGGTTTCGGCCTCAAGACCCGCTTCCACGAAACCGAGAACGACGAGGTGATCGCCGTCTTCACCCCGCGCCATTTTCACCAGAGCTACCCGAAGATCACCCACGGCGGCATTACCGCGGCGATCCTCGACGAGACCATCGGCCGCGCGATCATGTGCCACTACGACAACAAGACCTTCGGCGTGACGGTCGAGTTGAACGTGAAATACAAGAGGCCGGTGCCGTACGAGGTGGAGCTGAAGGTGGTCGGGCGCATCACCAACGACAACGGGCGGCTCTTCGAGGGGAGCGGCGAACTCTTCCTGCCCGACGGAACCCTGGCCGCCTCGGCCGAGGGGAAGTACATGAAACGGTCGCTGGAAAAGTTCACCGACGCCGGGTTCATCGACAACGACTGGTTCACTCCCGAGGACTGCCCGGAGGAGATTACGGTCCAGGACCAGGAAAATGGGAAAAGACAGGTTTAGTCCGGAGCTTTGGTGGACGTTGCATCCCCTGTGACGCAGTCGGAGCGGAGTGGATGAATTCGGAAAGACGCGGACGAATGTCCGAAGCCGAAGGCAAGTTTTCGTCTGCGCCGAATTCATCTGTGTAACAAACGATTTGGAAAACCGGACTTTGATGATACCATGTCACTAATCGAAGTTTGTTTCCTATAATGCTAACCACACGATTTGGAATAATCATGAAAAAAACGTTTCAAATGTCTCACCCAAGGATCAAAGGCCCTCGGCTTGTTGAAGCCATAAAACACGAAGTTAAAAAATACATAAGAAGAGAACGTAAAAAGACCCTGCCCCCAAATGTCGATTATTGGGATTTTGACTGCCGGTTCGGCGCCGATGAAGCAAGTAGTGAAGTTATTCATTTGTCCGCCATCAATAAATGTATTTCCCAGGCCGAAGAACAACAACTCGAATCTTTTTATTTGGAAATCCTCGTCAAGCCGGGTTATCGAATGAAAAAACCCAAAGACGCGTTTCAGATGGACGTGAAAGATTCAATGATCCAGAGCGAAGAGGTCGAAGAATAGGCTCGGAATTGACAACCCAACTCCTGAAAACCCTCCAAAGCCGCCTCGGCGAAGACCTCCTCATCGGCAACTGGGAAACCATCACCCAGGAACGGATCGACGCCTTCGCCGAGCTGACCGGCGACCGCCAGTGGATCCACACCGACCCGGAGCGGGCGAGGCGTGAATCCCCCTACGGCGGGACCGTCGCCCACGGCTTTCTGACCCTCTCGCTGATTCCCGGCCTGACCGGCAGCAACACCCCCGAGTTCATGGCCCGCCACTTCCCCGGGATGCGCATGCGGGTCAATTACGGCCTGAACAAGGTGCGCTTCCCCGCCCCGGTCCCTGCCGGCTCGAAGGTCCGGGCCCGCATGTCGATCGCAGAGGCGCGGCAGGCAGGGGAGGGGGTCGAGGTCGTCTGCCTCATGACCGTGGAACTGGAGGGGAGCGAAAAACCCGCCTGCGTGGCCGAGCAGGTCTTCCGCCTCTATCCCTGAAACGCCTCCCTTCCGTCGACACATCGCAAGGCATGTCTCACGCCAGCTCGCTATGCTCCCTCATGGTCGCAAAGGGCGCAAAGGAAGTTGGCCCTCTACGAGAGAACCTTCGGGCCGCAGATCAATACCTCCAGCCCCAGCCCGGCCTATCGTAGGCCGCATGCATCGAGCGATCGTCACAGCCCCTGTCCCATCTCCGGTGCGTCCTGGCCCTGTGCTTTGCCCGATGTTTTGCCCTGTCCTTCGCCTTTCCGGCCTCCCACCGCGCGTGTTTCCTCGCATGTTTCCAGTGGTGGTTGTCGTGACCGCAATCGCAGAGGTGACGGGCAGGGCGGTGGTTTATTCTTCGATCGTGGCCATGCTCATACTCATGGCCATGACGGCGGCCGCGATCGCTGTCGGTGATCGTTATGGCCACGTCGCCGATGCGGAAGGACACCGAGCTGCGGTAAGGGTCGCCTCCACCGGCAAAGACCGACGTGGCCCCCAGGACCAGGGCGCCCGCCATCAGGGTGATCATCATTCGATTCATCATGCCGTCCTCCTTTCCTGTTTCAGGGGTTGATCCTGTCCGACTCCTTGGCGTCACTATAGCGATTCGAAACGGGCCCAACAGCAGACATCCGTCCCCGTGGCACCCGATGTCGGGTTGTTTTCTCCCACTTTCAATAGGTTAAGAGGGTCTTGAACGT
Organism: Desulfuromonas sp.; assembly: GCF_002868845.1. NCBI lineage: Bacteria > Pseudomonadati > Thermodesulfobacteriota > Desulfuromonadia > Desulfuromonadales > Desulfuromonadaceae > Desulfuromonas > Desulfuromonas sp. Next base: position 92,721 of record NZ_PKUB01000052.1, on the reverse strand, counting down.
CGTGGCCCGGGGGAAGGTCAACCCATACGCACCGTGAAAAGGACAACCGGCCTCACGCCCGTTCGCTTCGCTCGCTCAACTTCGCTAAGGGCGCGAAGGGGAAGGTGGGATCGTGTGAGACGAAAACGGTCCGATTAGGGGTGGTATTTCTCGTCCAGCTCCGGGTATATTCTCGGGGAACCCCGACCCGAGGACGAGAGCATGCTGACCACAGTAGAGAGAGACAATCTTGAGAAGCTTTTGGCCCACGCCGTCAATCCCGCCGAGGCCTTCAACATTGACCAGCTGGAAGGGTACCTGTTCGGTGTCGTCATCACCCCGGACGTGACCGACCCGGAGGAGTGGTTCGCCGACATCTTCGGCGAAGCCCTGGCGTCGTTCCCCAGTACAAAGCAGGCCAACAAGACCTTCGGCCACCTGGGAGCCGTCTACAACCGGCTCAACGGGCTGCGCCTGGAGGGGGAGCTGAAGTTCCCCTTCGACCTGGATCACCCGACCCCGGAGATGCTCGACCGCCTGCGCGACTGGGCCTTCGGCCTGGACAAGGCCCTGACGCTGCGCTCCTATATCTGGGTGCCTGACGAGGTTCTCGACGCGGCTGATCAGGATGACGACGACGAGGCCGACGACATCATGGTCAGTCTCATGATCGTCCTGGGGGTCGCCCAGCCGGACCAGATTCCCGAGATTTTCGACGACATGGCCGAGCAGAGCGAGGGGGAAATACTGGCTTCCCTTATCAAGCAGCTGCCCGTGGCGGTCGAGACCCTGCAGGCTTACGGGGAGGAACTAGAACAGGAGCGTCAGGCGGGGCTGGCCGAGGGCGGCGGCCCAAAACCGGTGGTCCGTGACGAGAAGATCGGACGCAACGACCCGTGCCCCTGCGGCAGCGGCAAGAAGTACAAAAAGTGCTGCGGGCTCAATTGAAAACGGCGCCAGGGCTCTCTCTTCGGCTCGCCGCGGCAACCTCGAGATGGCTCAAAAAACTGCGGTGAATTAACCACTTCCCAGGCGAGGCCCATGCCGTTGCGACAAAAAGAGGTGGATTTGGCGAGGCAGGGTCGGGTACAATCGGGACAAGCGCAACCACCGAAGAGAAGGAGAAGAGCCCTTGCCCAGTGAAGCCTTCGCCTATTTCCCAACGGCCCAGTTCGCCGCCAAGCTTGAGAAGATCAAGAAACACGATCCGCCGGGCCACCACCGCATCGGCCAAGTCATCAAGAGGCTCCTCAGCAATCCCGACGACGCCGACGGCTGGATGCACGGCCTCTACCACGGCAGGCTGAAAAAATACGTCGGACGCCGCGACTACCGACTCATCTACCACTGGTGCAAGGAGTGCCGCAAGCAGGCGAAAAAGATCGAGAGCCGCTGCAGCAATTGCGACGAAGTCGCCGATAACAGCGTGATCTTCTTCGACATCTACCACAAGAACGAAGCCAGCCGGCTCTAGGGCCCCGAATCCCCAGCCTCCCCAATCCCACCCGCCCTTTAAGTTGCTCACCTATCAGATTCTGGTTTCCGTTGCGACCTTTGCGGCCTTGAGCGGGCGCAGCGAACGGGCGCGAGGCGCCTTCATGCTTCGAAGGGTTTTCCTGAGACGCCATTCTCTTTTCCTCCCCGGTTTTCCTGTTAGATTTGTTCCCTGGGACGCGCAACGCCCAGAGATTTCAAATCGAACAAGGAGACCCCATGGACTGGCTCTACGACCCCCAGGCGTGGATCGCCCTGGCCACCCTCACCACCCTCGAAATCGTCCTCGGCATCGACAACATCATCTTCATCTCGATCCTCGTCGGGCGCCTGCCCGAGAAGGAGCGGCAGAAGGGGAGGGTCTTCGGCCTGGCCCTGGCGATGGTCAGCCGCATCGCGCTCCTTCTTTCCCTGGCCTGGGTGATGACCCTGAACCGCCCCCTGTTCGCCGTGCTGACCCAGGAGATTTCAGGCCGCGATCTGATCCTGATCGGCGGCGGCCTCTTTCTTTTCATTAAAAGCACATTCGAAATCCACAACAGCCTTGAGGGCGAAGAGGCCTCCGAAGGGACAGAGGTCATTGCGGGATTCTGGGGAGTCCTGGCGCAGATCACGGTGCTCGACCTGATTTTCTCGCTCGACTCGGTCATTACCGCCGTCGGGATGGCTCAGCATCTGCCGGTCATGGTCCTGGCCATTGTCATCGCCGTTCTGGTCATGATGGTCGCCGCCAGGCCGATCGGGGATTTCGTCGACGCCCATCCGACCATCAAGATGCTCGCCCTGAGTTTCCTTATCCTCGTCGGAGTGACCCTCGTCGCCGAGGGTCTCGCGTTTCATATCCCCAAGGGGTACATCTATTTCGCCATGGCCTTTTCGACCGGCGTCGAGATGCTCAACCTGAAGGTTCGCCGGAAACGTTCGGCAGCGGTCAAGCTCCGCAAGCCGATCCGGGAACCGACACAGTCCTGATGCCGAAGATTCCTTCCCGGTCCATAGGGTCGAAAAGTGCATAAAAATGCGGCTTCCAAATTTGCCCTGTGAGCGGTTTTCTCGGTCGAGCCTTGGTCTTGGGTAGGGTCTGATTAGGCAGGTTGCGCGGTACACCTCGAAAACCATAGAAGAAAATTTGCCTCACGCCCGTTCGCTGTGCTCTCTCAAGTCCGCAAAGAACGCAAAGGGAAAACCCAACCTGTTCACCCCCCGTTCAGGCCATGCCCCACGCGACGTCGCATAAGAAATATTATGTAAACTTTGGTATTGCGCAGATCCATGTTTGGTTTTAAGGGAGAAAACCAGATCATCACCCTTGTAAGCGTTCCGATGACGGTATGCCTTCCTTTGCGATCTTTGCGGCCGTGCGTGAAGACAGTGAACGGGCATGGGACGCCTTTGGGTTTTGAAAGGACGTTGTCGGTTGAGTTTCTCGCCTGCTACTCCCCTGCGAGAACCGTGACGGCCCGAAGGAGAACCTCGGTCCCGGCGGCGATGTCGTCCATCCGGGACTTCTCGGCGACGTTGTGGCTGATCCCCCCGACGCTCGGCACGAAGATCATCCCCGCCTCGGTGATGGCGGCCAGGTTCATGGCGTCATGGCCTGCGCCGCTCGGCATCTTCCGGGCCTGAACCCCGGCTGCGGCGGCCGCCTCCTCCAGCACGGAGACGATTCTTTCAGACAGCGGCACCGGTGCGTCGTCGCACAGGACCTCCCAATCGACCTCCAGTCCCCGGCGGTCCGCGACCTCTCTCATCATCGCCTGCACCTGCTCCGCCGTGCGCCGCTTGCGCGGCCCGTCGATGTCCCGCAGGTCGATCCCCAGTTCCACCCGGGCCGGGACGACGTTCATGACCCCCGGCTCGACCCGCAGTGCGCCGACGGTCCCGACGGTGCGCCCCTCTGCTTTCCCTGCGGCGATCCGCTCGACCCCGAGGACGATTTCGGCCGCTCCCGCAAGGGCGTCACGGCGCATCCCCATGGGGGTCGTGCCCGAGTGGTCGGCGCGACCGGCGATCGTGACCCGGAAGCGGGTCGGCGCGGCGATGGCGGTGACGAGCCCGACGGGAGCCCCCTCGCTCTCCAGCACAGGTCCCTGCTCGATGTGCATTTCGACAAAGGCGTGCGCCTGCCCCGGTGCAAGGCGTGCGGACTCGAGCCGTTCCGGTTCGAACCCGGCCTTTTCCAGCGCTGAGCGCAGGCTGATGCCGTCGGCATCCTTCAGATTTTGGAGTGCCTCGCCCGCGAGTTTCCCTGTCATCGCCTTGCTGCCGAGGGTCGCGACGCCGAAACGGCTCGACTCTTCGGCGGAGAAATTGACCACCTCGACCGGGCGCCGGGTGACGATTCCGGCGTCGTTGAGGGCGCGCACGACCTCCAGGGCGGCGAGGACGCCGATCACCCCGTCGTAATGCCCGCCCTCGGGGACGGTGTCGAGGTGGGAGCCGACCATGACCGGGGACAGGTCTTCGCTGCCCGCCCTGCGGCCACGCATATTGCCGAGGGCATCGACCTGGACCTCCAGGCCGGCGTCCTCCATGGCTCCTGCCAGGCAGCGACGGGCCTCCTGATCCGCGTCCGTAAAAGCCAGACGGGTCACCCCGCCGCCTTCCAGGGCTCCGCAACGGGCGATGGCGTTGAAATCGGCTTGAATGCGCTCTTTTCGGACGGTCACGGGCGGATATCCTTTGTTTGTCGGCAGCTTATCATTCAAACCTCTCAAAGAACTTCAAGTCCGTGAAACATTTGGCCTGCGGAGATATTTTTTAACGACAAAACGGTCACTTGAAGGCGATTCCCAAGAAAGAGCACAAAGTCTTACTCCGGAAGTACTCTCCCCTCCCCTCACCCGATGCTGGCGAGTTCGAGGCGGTTCCCCCAGCGGTGAAGGAGCGTCTCCCTCACCGGGGCGTAGTCGTCCGCGGTGAGAAAGTCGACCTCGTTGGCTAGGGCGAAGGCGTCCTCCCGGGCCTCTTCGAGGATGCGTCCGTCGCGCAGCAGGTTGGCGACCCGGAAGTCGGGCAGGCCGGCCTGGCGGGTTCCGAGGAATTCCCCCGGTCCCCGGATCTCCAGATCGGCCTCGGCGATGCGGAAGCCGTCGTTGCTCTCGGCCATGACCTGCAGGCGGCGGAACCCCTCGTCGCTGCAGCGCGGCGAGCGCACGAGGAGGCAGGTGCTTTTGTCGGCGCCCCGCCCTACCCGTCCCCTCAACTGGTGGAGCTGGGCCAGCCCGAAGCGCTCGGCGTGCTCGACCATCATCACCGTGGCGTTGGGGACGTCGATCCCCACCTCGATGACGGTCGTGGAGACGAGGACCTCGATCTCCCCGGCCTTGAAGGCGGCCATGGTCGCCTCCTTCTCCTCCGGCTTCATCCGGCCGTGGAGCAGCCCGACCCGGCGGCCGGGAAAGATCTCCTCCCGCAGCTGTTCGGCTCCTTCGCTGGCGGAGCGCAGGTCGCTCTTCTCCGACTCTTCCACGAGGGGGTAGACGATGTAGGCCTGTCGTCCGACGGCCAGTTCCCGCTCGATGACGGCGTAGGCCTTTCGCCGCTCGCTCTCGGGGAGGACACGGGTCGTCACCGGGGTCCGGCCGGGGGGCATCTCGTCGATGACCGACAGGGCGAGGTCCCCGTAGAGGGTCAGGGAGAGGGTCCGGGGGATGGGGGTCGCGGTCATGACGAGGACGTCGGGGTGCTCCCCCTTGCGCCGCAGCACCCCGCGCTGGCGCACCCCGAAGCGGTGCTGCTCGTCGATGATGCCGAGGCCGAGCCGCTTGAACCGGACCCCCTCCTGGAGAACGGCGTGGGTTCCGACGACCATGTGCCCCTCTCCGCTCCGGAGAATTTCCAGGGCGGCGGCCTTCTCCTTTCCGGCCATCGACCCGGAGAGCAGGACGACCTTCAGCCCGAGGTCCTCCATCCAGGCGTGGAACTGCAGGTAGTGCTGTTCGGCGAGGATCTCGGTAGGGGCCACGACGGCGACCTGGGCGTCGTTCTCGATGGCGATCAGGGCGGCCATCAGGGCGACGACCGTCTTGCCGCTGCCGACGTCTCCCTGAACGAGGCGGTTCATGGGATGGGGGGCCATCATGTCCCTCTTGATCTCGCCGGGCACCCGCCGCTGGGCGCCTGTCAGGCGGTATGGGAGCAGTGCGGCCAGGGGCTTGGTGTAGCGGTGGGAGACGCCGAAGGGTATGCCCTCTTCGAGGACGACGCCCCGGCGTTTGAGGGCGAGGCCGAGCTCGAGGAAGAAGAATTCGTCGTAGACGAGGGTGCGCCGGGCCTGGTCGCGGCCCGCCTCCAGGGCGACCAGGGAGGCGTCGTTGCCGGGCCAGTGCGCTTGTCTCAGCGCCTCTTGCAAGGGAAGGAGGCCGCGGCGGCGGGCGATGGGCTCGGGTATGGCCGAGGCCGCATGGGGCGCGAAGCGCTCGACCACCTCCATGAAAATCTTGCGCGCGGCCTTCTGATGGAGACCCTCGGTGAGGGGGTAGACGGGAAGGATGCGGCCGAAGTTCAGGGGGTCGGCGGCCAGCACCTGTTCGACCCTCTGCCCCTCGGCGAGGAACTCGGCATCGGGGTGGTGGACTTCCCGGGTCGGGCCGAAGCGCTTGACCTCTCCGCTGAAGACCGCCCGGCGCCCGACGGGGAACTTCTTCTTCATCCACTCCTTGCGGTAGTGGAACCACTTGAGAGAGACCTGTCCGCTGCCGTCGCCGGCCACGACTTCGAAAATGCGCCGGCGTGACCGGGCGGTGACCGTCTCGGCGGAGGCCAGGATCTCGCCGCAGAAGACCTCGCGCAGGCCGTCGCGCAGCTGGGCGATCTTGCGCAGTTCGCGGCGGTCCTCGTAGCGGTGCGGCAGGGTGTAGAGGGCGTCTTCGGCGGAGGCGAGGCCCATCTTGGCGAGTTTTTCGGCGATGCGGGGACCGACCCCGCGGACTTGGTCCAGCGGGGTGGCGAGAAGCTGACGGAGGCGATCGTCGGTGGGGGTGAGGGGCATCTCCCCTGCCTTTTTTCCGGTGCCGGGAAGGCGGGTTTTCTGAAGGGAGGCCGAGGCGGGAAGCGCGGCCTCCCGCCTCGGAAATTATTCGGCGAAAATGGCGTTGAGGTCGCGGACGATGTCGTTGACGTCGAGGCCGTGGGCTGTGGCGCCCTGTTCGAGGGTCTCTCTCATGGCCCCCATGCAGCCGACGCAGCCGAGGTTGTACTTGCCGAGCACCCGGGCCACTTCGGGGCTCATCTGCAGCACCTGGTGGAACGTCATGTCTTTGTTGATTTTCTCGCTCATGGGGCCTCCTTGCCGGAAAAGCGCGGCGGTGTCTATTCGTACTTGATGTCGATGATCTCGTAAACCTTGAGTCCCGAGGGGACCCGGATGTTCACCTCGTCGTCTATGCGGTGGCCGATGAGGGCCTTGCCGACGGGGGAGGTGATAGAAATCTTGGCGTCCTTGATGTCCGCCTCGTCCTCGCCGACGATCTGGTAGGTCACCTCGACCCCCGAATCGGTGTCGAACAGGGTCACTTTGGCTCCGAAAACCACCTTGTCCGTGTCGAGCTCGGCGGGATTGATGACGAGGGCCCGGGCGATCTTGTCGTTGAGCTCCTTGATGCGTCCCTCGATAAAGGCCTGCTTGTTCTTGGCGGCTTCGTATTCGGCGTTTTCCGAAAGGTCGCCGTGGTCTCTCGCCTCGGCGATGTCTTGGACGACCTTGGGCCGCTCGACGCGAATGAGGTTTTTTAGCTCTTCCTGAAGGCGGGCGTTGCCTTCACGGGTCATGGGAATGGACTGTGACATGGAAATTTTTTCCTCTGCAATTTAAAAATAGCGGGCGTGTTTCCCCGCCCGCTCGTGGCGTCAATGTCATGGAGACAGCGTTTGGCGCCTCCCGTGTTCTATTGGGGATAATACTCTTGGAGCGGTTTCACGTCAAGACTTTCTCGGCGCATGGCGAGGATGGCGTCGACGGCGGCCGTCATTCCCTCCACCGTGGTGAAGTAGGCGACCCCGTTCATAAGGGCGCTGCGGCGGATGGAATAGGAGTCGGCCACGGACTGGGCGCCGAAGGTCGTGTTGAAGACCAGGTCGATCTCGTGGCTCTTGATCGCGTCGACGCAGTGGGGCCGCCCCTGCTTGACCTTGTTGACGCGGGTAGTCGGGATCCCCTTGTCCTTAAGGAAGGTGGCGGTTCCGCCGGTGGCGACGATCTGGAAGCCGGCCTCGGCGAGTTGGCGGGCCGACTCGAGGGTCAGCCTCTTGTCGGCGTCCTTGACGCTGATGAAGACTTTTCCGGACAGGGGGAGCTTCACTCCGGCGCCGAGCTGGGCCTTGGCGAAGGCCGGGCCGAAGGCGGCGTCGATTCCCATGACCTCTCCCGTCGATTTCATCTCCGGGCCGAGCAGGGTGTCGACGCCGGGGAATTTGACGAAGGGAAAGACCGACTCTTTGACCGCGACGTGGGGCGGGTGGATGTAGCCGGAAACGCCGAGGTCGGCCAGGCTCCGCCCCGCCATGACCCGGGCGGCGATCTTGGCCAGGGGGCGTCCGGTGGCCTTGGAGACGAAGGGGACGGTGCGGCTCGCGCGGGGGTTGACCTCGAGCAGATAGATGATCCCGTCCTGAACGGCGTACTGGATGTTCATCAGGCCGACCACCTGAAGCTCGAGGGCCAGTTCCACGGTCTGCCGCTTGATCTCCTCGATCAGCTCGGGCTCCAGGGAGAAGGGAGGCAGGGCGCAGGCCGAGTCGCCCGAATGGATACCGGCCTCCTCGATGTGCTGCATGATGCCGCCGACGACCACGTCCGTGCCGTCGCACAGGGCGTCCACGTCGACTTCGATGGCGTGGACAAGGAACTTGTCGATGAGGATGGGGTGCTCGGGGGAGGCCTTGACGGCGTATTTCATGTAATTGCGCAGCTGCTCCAGTTCGTAGACGATCTCCATGGCCCGGCCGCCGAGGACGTAGGAAGGCCGGACCACGACCGGGTAGCCGATGCGCTCGGCGATCTGCTCCGACTCTTCCACGGAGCGGGCGATGCCGTTGTCGGGCTGCTTGAGGTCGAGTTTGTGGAGCAGGGCCTGGAAGCGCTCCCGGTCCTCGGCCCGGTCGATGGCGTCGGGGCTCGTGCCGATGATCGGGACGCCGGCCTTCTCGAGGGCGACGGCGAGCTTCAGGGGGGTCTGGCCGCCGAACTGGACGATGACCCCGTAGGGCTGCTCGACGGCGACGATCTCGAGCACGTCCTCGAGGGTCAGGGGCTCGAAATAGAGCCGGTCCGAGGTGTCGTAGTCGGTGGAGACGGTCTCCGGGTTGCAGTTGACCATGATCGTCTCGTACCCGTCCTCGGCCAGGGCGAAGACCCCGTGGACGCAGCAGTAGTCGAACTCGATCCCTTGGCCGATGCGGTTCGGCCCGCCGCCGAGGATGATGATTTTCTTCTTGTCCGTCGGGTCGGCCTCGCACTCCTCTTCGTAGGTGGAATAGAGGTAGGGGGTATGGGCCTCTAACTCGGCGCCGCAGGTATCGACCCGCTTGTAGACGGGGCGCACGCCGAGGCTGTGGCGATAGCCGCGCACGTCGTCCTCGGTGATTCCCAGGAGAAACGCCAGGCGCTTGTCCGAAAAGCCCATCTGCTTGGCCTCCCGCAGCAGGTCCCGGAGCCCCGCCCCCCCTTTGGCCACCAGGGCCCGGCTCTGGACGATCTCCCCTTCCCTGGCGATGATCTGTCCGATGTTGCGCAGAAACCAGGGGTCGATGCCCGTAAGGCGGTAGATCTCATCGATGGAGAATCCGGCCCGGATAGCGTCTCCCACGTACCAGATCCGCTCCCAGCCGGGAATCTGCAACTTGGAGCGCAGGGTGTCGAGCTCCGCGTCGGAGAGGGCCCTGCGGCAGTCCTCGGGATCAGCGAAGAGCCGGCTCTCGAAGCCGTAGGAGTCGATCTCCAGGGAGCGCAGAGACTTCTGAAGGCTTTCCTTGAAGGTTCGGCCGATGCTCATCGCCTCCCCCACCGACTTCATCTGGGTCGTGAGGACGGCGTCGGCCTGGGGGAATTTCTCGAAGGTGAAGCGGGGAAACTTGGTCACGACGTAGTCGATAGTCGGCTCGAAGGAGGCATAGGTCTCCCGGGTGATGTCGTTGGGGATCTCGTCCAGGGTGTAGCCGACGGAGAGCTTGGCGGCGATCTTGGCGATGGGGAAACCGGTCGCCTTGGAGGCCAGGGCCGAGGAGCGCGACACCCGGGGGTTCATCTCGATGACCACCAGTTCGCCGTTTTCGGGGTTGACCCCGAACTGGATATTGGAGCCGCCGGTCTCGACGCCGATCTCCCGGATGATCTTGATCGAGGCGTCGCGCAGGATCTGGTATTCCTTGTCTGTCAGGGTCTGGGCCGGGGCGACGGTGATGGAGTCGCCGGTGTGGACTCCCATGGCGTCGAAGTTCTCGATGGAGCAGATGATGACCACGTTGTCCGCGAGGTCGCGCATGACCTCCAGCTCGAACTCCTTCCAGCCGATGACCGACTGCTCGACGAGCACCTCGTCGGTCGGGGAAGCGTCGATCCCCGCCAGGACCATCGTCTCGTACTCCTCGCGGTTGTAGGCGATGCCGCCGCCGGTGCCGCCGAGGGTGTAGGAGGGGCGGATGATCGCCGGGAAGCCGACGTGCTCGATGATCTCCATCGCCTCGGCGTGGTTGTGGGCGAGGCCGCTGCGGGGGACGGCAACGCCGATCCTCTCCATGGCCGCCTTGAACAGGGTGCGGTCCTCGGCCATTTCTATGGCTGGCAGCTTGGCGCCGATGAGTTCCACCCCGTACTTCTCCAGGGTGCCGTCCTTGGCCACGGCGACCGCGGTGTTCAGTGCGGTCTGGCCGCCGAGGGTCGGAAGGAGGGCGTCGGGACGCTCCTTCTCGATGATCCGCGCCAGGACCTCCGGGGTGACCGGCTCCACGTAGGTGCGGTGGGCGAAATCGGGGTCGGTCATGATGGTCGCCGGATTGGAGTTGAGGAGGACAACGGTGTACCCCTCCTCCTTCAGGGCCTTGCAGGCCTGGGTCCCGGAGTAGTCGAATTCGCAGGCCTGGCCGATAACGATCGGCCCGGCGCCGATGATAAGTATTTTCTCGATGTCTGTTCTTTTTGGCATGGTAAAACCTAGTGACGCGTGATCGGTGACGCGTGATCGGTGTGGATATAAAAAAGTCTTCCGTCTGTTACTCGTTACGCGTCACGCGTCACGCGTCACGGCTTTAGCCTTTTCCATCATCTCGATAAAGCGGCCGAAGAGGTAGCGGGCGTCGTGGGGTCCGGGGGAGGCTTCGGGGTGGTACTGGACGGAGAAGGCGGGCAGCTCGCGGTGACATATCCCTTCGACGGTGTCGTCGTTGAGGTTGATATGGGTCAGCAGTGCTTTTTCCTCGATGCTCCCGGCCTCGACGGCGAATCCGTGATTCTGGGCGGTGATCTCCACGTCGTGACCGTCGCCGCGACGCACGGGCTGGTTGCCGCCGCGGTGGCCGAACTTGAGCTTGTAGGTCTTGCCTCCGAGGGCCAGCGAAAGGAGCTGGTGGCCGAGGCAGATGCCGAAGAGAGGGACCTTTCCGAGGAGCCGGCGAATGTTCTCCTGGGCGTAGGTGATCGGCTCCGGGTCGCCGGGGCCGTTGCTCAGGAAGACGCCGTCGGGTTTCATCTCCAGGACCGCCTCGGCAGGGGTTGCGGCGGGGACAACGGTGACGTCGCAGCCCGAGGCGACCAGGTTGCGCAGGATGTTGCGCTTGATGCCGAAATCGTAGGCCACTACCTTGAACTTGCCGGGCTCGGCGGCCTCGCGGTAGCCGTCGGAAAGGTCCCAGGGGCCCTGGCTCCAGTGGTACGGCTCCGCGCAGGTCACCGCGCGGACCAGATCCCGGCCTTCGATGGGAGGCGCGGCCTGGGCCTTGGCGACGAGGCTTTGGGGGTCGAGGTCAACGGAGGAGATGATCCCGGTCTGCGCCCCCTTGTCGCGGATATGGCGCACCAGGGCCCGGGTGTCGATCCCCTGGATGCCGACGATGCCGTTCTCCTTTAGGTAGGCGTCGAGGCTCATGCTGGAGCGCCAGTTGCTGGGGCACTCGCTGGCTTCCTTGACGACGAATCCCGCCAGGTGGGGCCGGGCCGACTCCACGTCCTCGGGATTGATTCCGTAGTTGCCGATCAGGGGGTAGGTCATGGTGACGATCTCCCCCCGGTAGGACGGATCGGTGAGGATCTCCTGGTAGCCGGTCATGCTGGTATTGAAGACCACCTCTCCGGTCACCTCTCCGGGCGTTCCGAACCCCTTGCCGTGGAAGACCCGGCCATCGGCCAGGGCCAGTATTGCTTTCATGTGTATCCGACTCCTGATTCATTTCTGTTGCGGGCAAAGCGAGGGGCGGACACCGCCCGCCCCTCCGGAACCCGAAGGTTTTTGCGTTACGATCTTTGGTGGACGAGCCGCCCGCCGACAATGGTGTGGGTGGCGGCGCCCTTCATCTTCCATCCCTCGAAGGGGGTGTTGCGGGACTTGGAGTGAAACTTGTCGGCCTCCAGGGTCCACTTGAGCTCCGGGTCGATGACCGTCACGTCCGCAGGGACACCGACCTTCAGGGTTCCCCGGGGAATGCCGAGAGCCCGGGCGGGGCCGATGGTCAGGCGCTCGATGGCCTGCCCGAGGGTCAGCACCCCCTCCTCGACCAGGCCCAGGGTCAGGGGGAGGGACGACTCGAGGCCGACGATGCCGCACAGGGCGATATTGAACTCGACGTTCTTCTCGTCGATGTGGTGGGGAGCGTGGTCGGTGGCGATGGCATCGACGGTGCCGTCGGCCAGGCCCTGCCGCATTGCCTCAACGTCGTCGGCGGTGCGCAGGGGGGGATTCATCTTGGTGTTGGTCCCGTAGCCCCGCACGGCGTCCTCGGTGAGGGTGAAGTGGTGGGGGGTCACCTCGCAGGTCACCCTCGCCCCCCGTTTCTTGGCGGCGCGGATGATGTCGAGGGATTGACGGGTGGAGACGTGGCAGAGGTGAAGGCGAGCCCCGGTGAACTCGGCAAGCATCACCTCCCGGGCGATGGCGGCGGCCTCGGCGACCCAGGGAATCCCCTTGAGGCCGAGTTCCGTCGCGACGAACCCTTCGTTCATGACCCCGCTGCCGACGATGGAGAGCTCCTCGGAGTGGGCGATGATCGGCATGTCGAATCCCTTGGCGTACTCCATGGCCCGGCGCATCACGTCCCCGTTGGCCACCGGACGGCCGTCGTCGGAAAAGCCGATGCAGCCAGCCCCCTTGAGGTCTCCCATTTCGGAGAGGCTTTCGCCCTTGAGGCACTTGGTAATGCTGGCGACGGGGAAAACGTTGGCGAATCCCTTCTCGCTGGCCTCGTTGAGAATGTAAGTGGTTATCGCCTTGTTGTCGTTGAAAGGGTTGGTGTTCGGCATGCAGGCAACCGAGGTGAAGCCTCCGGCCGCGGCCGAGCGGGTCCCGGTGGCGATGTCCTCTTTATACTCGTGGCCCGGGTCGCGCAGGTGAACGTGAATATCGATGAGGCCGGGGACCACGAGCTTGCCCGAGACGTCGACCACCTTTGCGCCTTCGGCGCTGATGTCCTTTTCGATCCGGGATATTTTGCCCTCTTCGATGAGCAGGTCGAGGGCCTCGTCAATGCCGTGAGCCGGATCCAGAACCCTGCCGCCTTTGATCAGAATGTTCATGGAGCACCCCTTCATATCTGAATATTACGAGTGTTGTGTGCCGGTATCCTGCCTCGCCTACCCCTCGGGCTGTTCCCCGCCTGCGAGGAGGTAAAGGAGGGCCATGCGGACCGCGACCCCGTTTTCCACCTGGTCGAGAATGACGTTTTGCTTCCCGTCGGCGACATAGGAGGAGATCTCAACTCCGCGGTTCATCGGGCCGGGATGCATAACGATGGCATCGTCTTTGGCGAGCTTGAGGTTCTCGGGGTTGAGGGCGAAGAATTGGGAATATTCTCGCAGGGTCGGGATCAGAGAGTTGCCCTGCCGCTCCATCTGGATGCGCAGCATCATGACAACGTCGGCGCCCTTGATCGCCTCGTTTATGTCGGTGTAGACCTCGGCGCCGAGGCGCTCGATCCCCGGCGGGATCATGGTGCCCGGGCCGGCGAGCCGAACCGTGGCGCCCATGGTCTTCAAAGCGTAGAGGTCGGAGCGGGCCACCCGGCTGTGGGCGATGTCTCCGATAATGGCCACGGTGAGCCCCTCGATCCTGCCTTTGTGCTCGCGGATGGTCATGAGGTCGAGCAGCGCCTGGCTCGGATGTTCGTGGGCCCCGTCACCGGCGTTGATGATGGAGCAGCCGGAAAGGCGCTCGGCCAGGTAGTGGGGGGCGCCGGAGGCGCTGTGGCGCATGACGATGATGTCGGGGTGCATCGCCTCGATGTTCCTGGCCGTGTCCTCCAGGGTCTCGCCCTTGACGACCGAGGAGGCCGAGGCGCTGATGTTGATGGTGTCGGCGCTCATCCGCTTGCCGGCGATCTCGAAGGAGGTGCGGGTGCGGGTGCTGGCTTCGTAGAAAAGGTTGATGACCGTCTTGCCACGCAAGGTGGGGACTTTTTTGATGTCCCGACGGTTGATCTCCTTGAAGCTGTCGGCGGTGTCGAGAATGTGTTCGATATCCTCCCGTGACAGGTTCTCGGTACCGAGGATATGCTTATGCTGAAATGCCATGGGGACCTCCCTCGCTGGGTAATCGCTGAAAAGACCGGGTCAAGCCTGAGGTTTCAGGAGGCGAACCTCTGTCGCCCTGTCCTGTTCGTCGAACTCCACCTCGATCTTTTCCTCGTGGGAGGTGGGGACGTTGCGACCCGTATAGTCGGGCCTGATGGGTAGTTCGCGGTGCCCCCGGTCGACCAGGACCGCGAGTTGAATGCTGCGAGGCCGGCCCAGGTCGATCAGGGCGTCCATAGCGGAGCGGATTGTTCGCCCCGTGTAAAGAACGTCGTCGACCAGGACGATGCGCTTGTCGTCGAGGGGAAAGGGGATGTCGGTCTTGCCGACCGGCAGGCTGCCCCGAGACCCGAGGTCGTCTCGGTACATGGTGATGTCGACCGCCCCGAGGGGCAGTTCGACCCCCTCGATCTCGGCGATCCGGTCGAAAAGCATGCGGGCCAGATGATCGCCCCCTTTCCGGATGCCGACCAGGACCAGGTCCCCGGTTCCTTTGTTCCGTTCGAGGATCTCGTGTGCGACGCGGGTCAGGGCCCTGCGGATGCCGGCCTGATCCAGGATGACAGTTCCTTCCTTTGCCATGGTCCAACCCTCCCTTACTCTGGCCTGAACACAAAAAAGTACCTTTCCGCGCCAGGCGGAAAGGTACTCTGATATCTAATGACGGCTGGGTGCCGTTTCTTGCATTTTGCCACCTTTGCTAACCTCTCTGGATTAACTTAAAAGGGACGTTCAACTAAATTTTTCGGACTATATCAGGGCGATGGCGGCCAAGTCAACCGGAACTTTTCAGTCGATGGGACGGCCGAGCCTGGCCCAGCGGGGCCGGAACTTTTCACGGTCCCAGGACCAGTACTTGATAAAAGCCAGGCCCTTGATCTCGGACTCCTTGACGAATTTCCAAAAACGGCTGTCGTAGGAACGGTCGCGGTTGTCGCCCATGACGAAATAGCTCTCCGCCGGAACTTTGACCGGGGCCATGAAATCTCGGGGGCCGAACTCGGTCGCGATCAGGTCGGCCTCCTTGTGGACCTCCTGGGGGATGATATGGGACTTCCCGTTGATGAAGACCACCTTGTCGCGGACTTCGACAACGTCCCCGGGAACCCCGACCACCCGCTTGATGAAGTCCCGCCGCTTGTAAAAGGGCTTGTCGCGGTCTTCGGGGAACTCGAACACGATAACATCGCCACGCTCCGGGTGGCGAATAGGAAGTAAGCGCAGATCGGTAAAGGGCAGCTGGGTGCCGTAGATGAACTTGTTGACCAGGAGATGGTCCCCGACCAGGAGAGTGTCCTCCATGGACCCGGAGGGGATCTTGAAGGCCTGGACTACGAAGGTGCGAATCAGCAGGGCAAGGATCGCGGCGACAATGAGCGCCTCGGCGTATTCCCGGTACCACGGCTTCTTGCGGGCCCTCGCTGCAGTTGGCCCGTTTTCTTTCGCAAGTCCAGTGTCTTCACTCATCATTTCTTTTCTTTCACTTTAAGGATGGCCAGGAAGGCCTCCTGGGGCAGTTCAACGCTGCCGACCTGTTTCATGCGCTTCTTCCCCTCCTTCTGCTTCTCTAGGAGTTTGCGCTTGCGGGTGATGTCCCCCCCGTAGCACTTGGCGGTGACATCCTTGCGCAGGGCCTTGACCGTCTCCCGGGCGATGACCTTGTTTCCGATGGCGGCCTGAATAGCCACTTCGAACTGCTGACGGGGGATGAATTCCTTCATCTTGGAGACGAGTTCCCTTCCGCGGAAAGGAGCCTTGTCGCGATGAACGATAAGCGAGAGAGCATCGACGACCTCGCCGTTGATGAGGACATTGAGGCGCACAAGTTCGCTGAGCCGGTAGTCGAGGTGCTCGTAGTCGAAGGAGGCGTACCCCCGGGTGATCGACTTGAGGCGGTCGTAGAAATCGAGCACGATCTCGTTGAGGGGCAATTCGTAGATGACCATCACCCGGTTGGCGGTCAGGTATTTGATCTCCCGCTGAACGCCGCGCTTCTCCTCGCAAAGGGCGAGCACGGCTCCGACGAATTCGTTGGGGACGTGGACCGAGGCGAGGATAAAGGGCTCTTCGACGCGCTCGATATACTGCGTATCGGGAAGCTTGTTGGCGCTTTCGACCCGGAGCTTTTCCCCGCGCACCGTGGTGACGTGGTAGACAACGGTCGGGGCGGTGGTGATCAGTTCGACGCCGAATTCCCGCTCCAGGCGCTCCTGGATAATCTCCATGTGCAGCAGCCCGAGAAAGCCGCAGCGGAAGCCGAACCCGAGAGCGAGGGAGTTCTCCGGTTCGAAGGAGAAGGAGGAATCGTTCAGGCGCAGCTTCTCCAGGGCGTCTCGAAGCAGTTCGTAATCCCCCGTATCGATGGGGTAGAGACCGGAGAAAACCATGGGCTTGACGACCTTGAACCCGGGCAGTGCGTTTTCGGTCGGCTTGTGCAGGAGGGTGAGAGTGTCTCCGACCTTGGCGTCGTGGACGACCTTGATGCCTGCGATGACAAAGCCGACCTCGCCGGCCGACAGGGAGCCCATCTCCACCGGGTGAGGCGAAAATGCTCCGACCTTGATGACCTCGTAGCTCTTTTTCGTGGCCATGAGCTGGATCTTGTCGCCCTTTTTCAGGGTGCCGTCGACGATCCTTACCAGCACGATGACCCCCTGGTAGGAGTCGTACCAGGAATCGAAGATCAAGGCCTTCAGGGGCGCATCGGCATCCCCTTCAGGAGCGGGAATCTTGTGCACGATCTCCTCGAGGATGTCGTGGATGCCGATCCCTTCCTTGGCGCTGGCCACGACGGCTTCGGAGGTGTCGAGACCGATGATCTCCTCGATCTCCTCCTTGACCCGTTCCGGTTCGGCGCTGGGAAGGTCGATTTTGTTGAGGACCGGGAAGACCTCCAGGTTCTGGTCGATGGCCAGGTAGACGTTGGCCAGGGTCTGGGCCTCGACACCCTGGGACGCATCGACCACGAGAAGGGCGCCCTCGCAGGCGGTCAGAGACCGGCTGACCTCGTAGGAGAAATCGACATGACCGGGGGTGTCGATGAGATTGAGGATATAGTCCTGACCGTCGTCGGCCCGGTAGTTCAGGCGTACCGCCTGGGCCTTGATAGTGATGCCTCGTTCCTTTTCAATGTCCATCTTGTCGAGGAACTGGTCGGTCTTCTCCCGTTCGCTCAGGGTTCCCGTCTCTTCCAGGAGCCGGTCCGCCAGGGTCGACTTGCCGTGGTCGATATGAGCGATGATAGAAAAATTGCGAATTCGATTCTTATTCATAACTACCTAAAAAAACGAGGTTATTGTTACTTTTACCCAATCATTTAGACTATAGAAATGATACCGGTTTGTAAAGGACAAAAGGGCGGGTCCCCGGTGTTCCTTTGGTCCGGAGATGCGGGCCCGGCGCTCAGGCTCCTTTTCGTCGCCGATCTCCCCGGCAACAGGTTGACAGAAGGCAGGCATCCGGTAAGCTTAACTGGTTGTAATCTTTTAAGTTGTCACCTCGAACCGGGAGCCTTCCCCATGCTCGGCATCTTGTTGGTAGCATCGATGGCCGGCAACATCATCCCCCTTAGCCTCTTCCCTGAAGGGACCGTTTACCTTGGCGGCGTTGCGGTCCTCTTGGTGGTAAAGCAGTACGGGGTGCGCTGGGGCGTGGCGGCAGCCCTTCTCTCCGGAATGCACACCCTCGCCCTGCTCCATCACCCCTTCTTCGCCATTCTGTTCGTCGGCGAGGCCCTGGTGGTCGGCATGATCCTCAGGCGCGGGGCGGCAAACCTCCTGCTTGCCGACCTGGGCTACTGGCTCTTCTTCGGGCTTCCCCTGTTCTGGTTCTTCTTCAGTGTGATCCTCAAGGTGGACCCGGAAGCGACATCCCGTCTCATGGCGATTCAGGGAGCCAACGGGGCGGCCAACGCCCTTATCGCCACCGGCCTGCTTCGGTTGATAGATGCCCGCCGCAATGTCTTCCCCGGGCTGTCCCTCTGGGAACACTATTTCAATATGATTCTGGTCTGTTTCCTGACGCCCACGGTCCTTGTCATGGCCCTCAACCTGACGGCAATGACCGATGCTCTCAAACCGGATCTGGCTCAGAAGCTGACGATCGAGTGCAATGTCGTCCAGGCCAAACTGGCCTCACTCATGAGCAAGGCGACCCTGGCCCAAACCGAACTGGCAGGCGTGGCCTCCAAGGAGGGGCTGAGACAGACTCGGCTGCTTCAGGATAAAACCGACACCTTTGCCCGTAACTGTCCAGAGTTGGCCGACCTTTGCGTGCTCGATCCCGAAGGGAATCCGCTGGCGCGGGCCAGGTCTTCGAGCAAAACGGCCGGTGAAGCGATTCGGCCCAACTTTCTAGAGAGCCTCCGATCTTCTCCCCACCCTCTCCTGAGCGGAATCCAGAAACTGGGCCCCTCTTCTTCCCCAATCGTCCAGCTGGGAACCCCTATCCAGAGGAAGTCCGGCTTCGCCGGTTTTGTTCTGGGAACCATCGACATGTCCCCCGTCACTGCCCTTCTCCAGGACATGTCTCTGCCCGCCGGTCTTTCACTGACCCTGCTCGATGACCGAAACCAGGTCGTTTCGAGCAGCAACGCAAACAGGAGGCCTGTCGAGCCGTTTTTCAATCAAAAAAGACAGACCCTGAACCTGCTCCACTACCTCTGGAACCCGGTCGAGCAAAAACTGGTTCCCTTGCTGCCCTGGCAGGACCTTCTGACCCGAAGGATTTCGGTGGACCGCTCGGTTCCCTGGCAACTGGCCGTGGAGGTGCCCCAGGCGATACATCAGGCACACCTCGAGAGGCTCTACGTTCACAGTATGGCCATCATGGCTGTGCCGGCCGGCCTCGCCATCCTCCTTGCCTGTGTCGCAAGTCGACGCATGGTTCAGCCCCTGCGGGAACTCGCCCGGGTCAGTGAAAGCTTGCCCGAGAGACTCCGTGAAAACCAGGAGATTACCTGGCCCTCCGGCACCATCTCCGAAGTCGGCACCCTGGTGGAAAACTTTAAGTCCCTCGCTGTGGACTTGAAAAAATCGTACGATGAGACCCACCGCACCAGGGAGAACGCCGAAGAAACCATTGACGGGGTCAAAGCGCAGCGCAATTGGGAGGTTTTCAGGACGGGGCGCAAGCTTCAGAACGAGATGGACCGCCGCCAACGGATCGAAAACCTGATGGCCGAGCTGGAAACCGCAGAATCGAAATATCGTTTTCTGATCGAAAACACCCTGGTCGGAGTCTTCATTATCCACGGAGACAGCTTCTCCTACGTCAATCCGCGATTCGCCGAGATTTTCGGCTATTCCCAGGAGGAGTTGCTGAATGGGATCACCCCCGTAGATCTCGTTGCCCGGGAAGACAAGGTTTTTGTTTCCGGAAACCTCCGAAGACTCTCGCTTGCCGAGGTCCGCAACCTTCAGTATCAATTCCAGGGGGTGCGCAAGGAGGGTCGCACGATCAACGTCGAGGTTCTCAACGGATGGGGGATGTACGACGGCAGGGGGGCGATCCTGGGGACGCTGATGGACATTTCCGAACGCAAGGAGGCCGAGGAGACCATCAAGCATCTGGCCTACCACGACCCGCTGACCGACCTGCCCAACCGCCCACTGTTCCGGGACCATGTCGAGAAGGCGCTGGCCTTCGCCAACCGCAACGGCAATGTGGTCGGCCTGATGTTCGTTGACCTGGACAACTTCAAGACCATCAACGACACCCTCGGTCACGATGCTGGAGATATGCTCCTGAAGGAAGTCTCAAAGCGGCTTCTTGACTGCGTGAGGGAAACCGACACGGTGAGCAGGTTTGGCGGGGACGAGTTCAATATCCTTCTCGCGCCCATTCGCCACGAATCCGATGCGGGACTTGTCGCCCACAAGATATTGAATTCCCTTCAGTGGCCCTTCAAGATAGCCGGGCATGACCTTCATGTCTCGTGCAGCATCGGTATTGTCATATATCCCAAGGATGGCGAGGAGGTTCTTACCCTGATCAAGAACGCGGATGTCGCCCTTTACCGGGCGAAGGACCTGGGGAAAAACAATTACCAGTTTTTCGCCCCGGCGATGAACGCGGGGGCCCTGGAACGGATGGAACTGGAGAACGGCCTGCGCAGTGCCCTGCCCCACTGCGAACTGCGCGTCCTCTATCAGCCGCAGGTCGATCTTGCCACGGGCCGCGTCGCAGGCATGGAGGCCCTGGTCCGGTGGCAGCACCCCTCGGGGGACCTGATACCTCCGGAGGTGTTCATCCCCCTCGCCGAGGAGATCGGGCTGATCTCGGATATCGGGTTCTGGGTGATGAAAACCGCGTGCAGTCAAGCCAAAGCCTGGCAGGAAGCGGGGGGCCGGCCGATCCGGATCGGGATCAACGTGTCGGCCCAGCAGTTCCAGAATGATGATTTTCTTGATATCTTGAACGATATTCTGAAGGAACTCGATTTCGACCCCCGGTGGCTTGATCTGGAGATCACCGAAAGCCTTGTCGTAAAGGACGTCAAGCAGACCGATGCAAGGCTCTGCGACCTGAGAGACATGGGGGTCTCGGTGGCCATCGACGATTTCGGGGTAGGGTATTCTTCCTTGAGCTACCTGAAGGACTTTCCCGTCGACCTGCTGAAAGTGGACCGCTCTTTCGTCAGCAACCTCCCCCACAACGAAAGCGAAGCCAAAATCGCCCGACATATCGTGGAGATGGCCCACTCTCTGAACATCCGGGTGATCGCCGAGGGCGTTGAGAGGACAGAGCAACTCGACTTTCTCCGCTCCATCGGCTGTGACGAAGTGCAGGGCTACATCTACAGCCCCCCCCTTCCCGCAGAATCATTCAGCGTGAACCACATGAAGGACCGCCAGGCCCCCAAAAGGGAGAAGGGCGTTCTGCCGAGTCCGGCCGGCCTATCGTGAAACCGTCTTATCTTCTCCCCGAACCTGGCGTGACGGGGCTGAAGTCGTGTCGTGTTGCATCTCGGCGGAGTCAAGGAGTCGTGCCATCTCGGCCGCCCTTTGACCGGGTGGCTGCCGCCCGATTCTTTCCGCTGCCCGGAAGAAGTCGTTCATGCCCCCTTCCCTGATCAGCAACTCCTGAAAAGCGGGCACGAGCAGACGATAGGTGCTCATCGAAGCCAGTTTGGCATTGTTGAGCTGTTCGCCGAACCATCGGTCATAGCCGGCGTACCCTCCCCAACGGTCCTTCATCTCCCGGTAGTCATCTCGCAGCGAAGCGATGATTCTTTGTTTGGCCGCCCGTTTGGCGGTGAGATCGAGATCCCCTTGGTAGAGGGCGTCGAGGGTTTCCCGGGACTGCATCACGAGGGAGACAAATTCCTCTTCCCGGTCCAGTTTTGCTCGGTACCGTTCCATCTCTTCGGACTCTCCCCGGCTGTCGAGCCAACGGCGGACCCCCTCCAGTTCCACCGCCTTGGCGAACGCCTCATTGAAGGACGAGTCCCCCTTGACGTATAGCTTCTGATGGGCAAGTTCGTGAAAGATCAACCCCGCGACGGAGGTCTCGGGTCCTTGGCAAAAGGTGTTGAGAACGGGGTCGTCGAACCAGTTGAGGGTCGAATAGGCGGTCACACCGTACAGGTAGACGTCGAGCCCCTCGGCTTCGAGTTGCCGGGCCGCGGTTCCGGCTTCCTCGTGGGAGAAATACCCCCGGTAGGAAACGCAGCCGGCTATCGGGAAACACCACTGCATGGGGCTGAGAGAGAACTCGGGGGCCGCGACCACGTTCCAGACCACATAGGGCCGGCCCAGGTCGGCATAGGAGCGATAGCTGCCGTTTTCGGGGAGGAGAAGTTCTGCGCTGGCGAAATCGCGGATCTCCAGGACCTGCGACAGCCGGCTTTTAAGCTCGGGGGAGGCTTCTCGGTCGTCAAGGATTTCGGCGATGGGGCGGCACCGGCCCATGATGTCCAGATGGCCCCGGGCGCACTGGGCGTAGTAGCCGATGTCCGTACATGCGGCAAGTCCGAGAAGGCAGATCCCGCCAGCCACAAGCATCCCCAGGTAAAAATAGGATCTCATAGCGAGCAGAATACCACGGATACCCCTTTCGGGAACAGCCCTGAGCAGAGGCGGTTATCCAAAAAGCGGGCCCGAACCGATATTCAGGGCCGCACCTGGAGGGCGCCGCCCAGGGCGTCGATGAGCAACCGGGCGGCCTGCCCCGCGCTGGGCCCGAAGGCGACGATGCCGTCTTCGTGCCCCCCCATGGAAAATATGCCGCTCGATCCGGCAAACTGATTTCCGAGGAGGCGTGCCACCTCTACGGTCATCTCGACGGTTCCGTAGGGAATGCCAGGCCGGGTAACAGGAAAACCGAGGGCTTCTGCGTTTTTCCATATCTGAGGCGAATGGGCATGGATCACGAACTGGATGGCCGGGTCATGACCGTAGACGGTGGCATGGGTCATGGCCTCGGACGAGGGCTGGACGGGTCCCTTGGCCACTACGCGATTCTCCCTGGGGAAGCACCGGAGAACGGTCGCAAAATGCTCCGGGGTCAATTCCTCGAACTGCCCGGTTTGGGTTCCGCTGATGATGAAGGCATCGGGGTCCTGCCGGGTCCTGTGGCGGCAACTGATATTGCCGAAACCGAATCCCCCGTAGCGCCGGGAATCCTGGCCGATCAGTTGAAGCATGTGGAAAATCTTTCGCCAGGCGCTCAACTCCGTCAGGAGATCTGGGGGTAACGGTGGGGCGGGCAGGAAATCGAGAGAA
This sequence comes from Desulfuromonas sp., assembly GCF_002868845.1. Taxonomy (NCBI): domain Bacteria; kingdom Pseudomonadati; phylum Thermodesulfobacteriota; class Desulfuromonadia; order Desulfuromonadales; family Desulfuromonadaceae; genus Desulfuromonas; species Desulfuromonas sp. Next base: position 69,810 of record NZ_PKUB01000052.1, on the reverse strand, counting down.
AACTTGACGACGCCTTCCCGCTCTGCTTCGCGCATCGGTCAGGCCTCGGAGAATTCGATGGCCTGGTGGGGGCATGCCGGGATGCAGATGCCGTCGAGGTCACATTTCTCCTCATCAATGACAGCAATGCCGTCCTCGATGCGGATCGCCCCCTGGGGGCAGACCTTAAGGCAATTGCCGGAAGCCCGGCACCTGCTTTTGTCCACGGTGATTTTCATAATCAGGACCCTTTCGACAGTTCAGCCACCGGAGCGTGCGCAAGGCGCCGAAGAGTCTTCCTTGTCGTGAGAAGGTTCCTCGACAGCGGTCTGGAGTCGCCAGGCTCCGCTTTCCAGGAACAATCGCAGGGCATTTGCCGACTCGGGATTAATCAACAGAAACTCGACCCCGAACCCCGCAGGCATCGAGGGATTGCGGCGGGGAAATTCCTGGTTGAGCCAGGCCACCCGCCCCTGAACGCCCTTGACGGAGGGGCTTCCCCCGGGCAGGTCGAAACTTATGGTAACGCTTTCGCCAGGCGTCACGGCCTGTCGGGACTTGAGATAGATCCCGCTTTGGCTCAGGTCAACGCTCAATGCTTCAAAATCCCCCCGCCCCGTCTGGCAACGGACCCTGGTGCCAAGGGAAAGTCTTTTTTCCCGGCGATCGATATTGAAGAGGTATCGATTCCCGAAGGCCAGAAAGTCCCTTCGAGGGACGGGCTTGATCAGAACCTCCTGGCATCCCGCGTCCCTGCACTTGAGGGCATCGCCCTCCTCGGAGCATGCGATGACCATGATCACCGGGATCGTTTTCAGGACGGGATCCGCCTTGAGATGTCTGCAGCAGGTGATGCCGTCCATGACCGGCATGTTCAAATCCATGAAGATGAGGTCCGGTCGTTCGCGGGCGGCGATTTGGAGAGCTTCCTCACCGTTTCGGGCGGTATATATGGTCGCCGGTGTCTGCTTGAGGTAATCCTTTTCCACCTCGAGAAAAAACTCAAGGTCGTCGACCAGCAGGATCTTGGCACGTGGCACGCTTCCCTCCGAAAAAAAGTCCGAAAATCCGGATGCAGGGTGAGAACCCATGGCGAGCAAATTAGTTCCGCCAAAGATATCACAGGTAAGCCCTTGGTCCAATCGGAAAACCGCGAGACCCGTCAACGTTATCCTGCTTCCAGAGAGGCCCCCACCGAAGCGAAGAAAAAACGCCTCCCGAACCGGGATTGGATCTGAGCTCCCCGCAGCTGCCCGGTGCAGTGAGAGGTTCCTATCTTCTCGATTCCGAAATCCTGCAACGCCCCCAGGGTGGCGTCGAACTGCTCTTCGTTCGCCCCGGCCAGGTGGGTCCCTCCCACCACCGCGTAAATGCGGTCCTTCCCGGTCTGGTCGAGAACGTGACGCATGATGTTCACAAGCCCCGCGTGAGCGCACCCTACGACGACGACCAGGCCCTTCGCTGTGTCAAGGACAAGGGAGAGATCGTCTTTGAAGGGGTCGGGTTCAAAACCGTCCCCCGTATCCGAGGTGACCATCAGGTGAGGGTCGCCCCTCTCGAAGGAGGTCGTACGGGGAACCTCTCCGCTGAGGAAAACCCCCGGTGCGATATCCCGGAACTGCCGTTCGAAGTGAAAGCGGGCGCCGAGCGCCTCGAGGAGAGGCCTTCTGTAGGGGATTCCGATAAATCGCTTTTCGTGTTCCCCGACCCAAAAGCGCTCCTGAAAGATTTCAGGTTGGGCATGAACCTTCAGCTCGCCGGTCGCCCCAAGAACATCGACCAGGCCCCCGGCGTGATCGTAGTGGCCGTGACTGAGGACCAGGGACTCGATGCCGGCGAGATCCTTGTTCAGGACCGAGGCGTTGCGCAGAATGCCCGCACCCTGTCCGGTGTCGAAGAGGTAATTGCCCCCCACGGTTTCCACGAAGCAGGCAAACCCATGTTCCCCCACGGCCTTAATGGGACGCCCGACGGTATTCTCGCACAAAATGGTGAGACGTACTTTCATGGCTGTCTCCGAACTAGAGAGGCGAGGTTCCGGACTCAGCGCTCTTCCCCGCTCATTTTCAGAATACAATAAGACCACAAAGACCGGTGCCCTCGCAACCAAACAATATAATCGGCCGGCAAAGGTAACGGGAGCGGAAAGGGGGGAATCCAGGGTTCCCAAAAGGAGCCGCGGAGAAAGCTGAAGGAGTAGAAAATGTATAAATCTCTGTTATATTTTTTCTGTTATATATCCGTTGAAAATTCCATTCCAACCGACAAACCGCTTCTAATTTAGGGAGGTTTCATGGTGCGCTTCTGGGTATTTGTGTCAATCCTCTGTTTGCTTTTGATGGGCTGCGGCAAGGAGGGGGAAAAGGCTCCCCCCGTAAAATCCGCCCCCGTTCAGGCCAAGACCGAAACAGCACCGCCAGCCGCAAGCCTTGCCCCCTCGGGAGAAGACCAACCGGAGCTCGAGAAGGGCGCGGCTGACAAGGACCTTGGCGCGGGAATCTATCAAAAGGCATGTGCGGCCTGCCATAGCGCCGGGGTGGCCGGGGCGCCGAAGACCGGAGACAAGGAGGCCTGGCAGCCAAGGCTCGCCCAGGGAATGGAAACCCTGGTGTCCCATTCCCTCATTGGATACAAAGGGGCTGCCGGCTATATGCCGGCTCGGGGAGGAATCGCAACACTCTCCGACGAGGAGGTCAAGGCAGCGGTCCACTTCATGATCGAAAAGAGCCGCTAGGATGAGTCCTGCTGCCCCCTTTCGGAAAACGATCCCTTGCAGAACCGGGCAAATGGGAATCCGCCTGGGACTGGTTTTCGCAAGCGCTCTTTTGTTGACCTCCTGCGGACCGGCCCGAGATGCCTCCGAAGCCCAGGCTTCTGTCTCGGCGGAGACCCTCCTCTCGTCCACCCCGGAAACGAACCAGGACGAGGGGGAAAGGGTTTTTCAAAAGCTGTGCGTGATTTGCCACGGCCTGGGCGTCGCCGGTGCGCCGAAAGCAGGGGACTCCGAGGCCTGGGCGGCGCGCATCGACCAAGGCATGGAGACCCTTGTCGAGCATGCCCTTCTCGGCTTTCAGGGCGAACAGGGCGTCATGCCCCCGAGAGGAGGCGACATGTCCCTCTCCGATGCCGAGGTGGAAGCCGCCGTGTCGTACATGGTCGAAGTGAGTCGATAAGTCCCTTCTGTCCCATGAAAAAGCAGGGGCCGCGACCAGCGGCCCTTTTTTCTTGGGGCGAAACGGGATCTCGTCTATAATGCCGCGTTTCTCGTTGCGGAGAAGGCTCTGCGTACAGAGAACCTACCCTCACCCCAACTTCGTTGAGAGTCATCCTATGGAAAAATTGAGCGGCAAACAGGCACGCTTCCTCCGCGGCCTCGGGCACCATCTGAAACCTTGCGTCATGTTGGGCAAAGAGGGACTCACGGACAGCCTTGTCGCCTCCGTGGAGGAGGCCCTCGAGATTCACGAACTGATCAAAATCAAAATCCAGGAGGGTTGCCTACTGGATCGCAAGGACGTTGCCGAGACCCTCTCCCAAAGAATGGGCGCCCAGGTAGCCCAGGTTTTAGGCAGAACAATCCTCCTTTACCGGCGGGGAATCGACCCGAAAATCAAGCTCCCCTGAGCTTCATCCGGAAAGAAGCTCCGTGACCTCCTCGGCTTTGAGGGGAACGCTGAAAAGGAACCCCTGGATCTTGTCGCAGCCCTTTTCGCTGAGGAAGTCACGCTGTTCCGCCTTCTCGACCCCCTCGGCGACCAACTCCAAGTTCAGAGTATGAGCCATGGCGATCACCGCTGCCGTGATCGCCTTGTCGCCGGTATCGTCCGGAATCCCGGCAACAAAGGACTGGTAGAGTTTCAACGTGTCGATGGGGAACTGCTTGAGGTAGCTCAGGGATGAGTACCCCGTTCCAAAATCGTCGATAATAACCTGAACTCCCATCGCCTTAAGTTGATGCAGGGTATCGATGGCCTGCTTGACATCTTGCATGATCACGCTTTCGGTGATCTCCAGCCCCAGCCACCGCCCCTCCAGACCCGTTTCCTCCAGTATCCTGGCGACCAGTTCCACAATGCTGCTCTGAAAAAACTGCCGCGCAGAGACGTTGACCGACATCCGCTGTGGTGGCAGTCCCGCCTCTTGCCACCTGCGATTCTGCACGCAGGCCTCGCGCAGAACCCACTCGCCGATAGGGTCGATCAGACCGGTCTCCTCCGCCAGGGGGATGAAATCGGAGGGGCCGACCGGTTTCGCCTCGGGTTGCTTCCAGAACACGAGTGCTTCCATGCCCTCGACGAGGCCAGTGCGCAGATTCATCTGCGGCTGGTATCGCAGGGCGAACTCATCCTTTTCAAGAGCCTGATGAAGACGGTTTTCAAGGATTAGGGCACTGAGAGAGTAGTTCCCGATATCCGGGAAGTAAAACTGATAGTGATTCCCCCCCATCTGCTTGGTTCGAGTTCTCGCCGCGTCGGCGTTCCTTATCATGGTCTCGGTGTCCTCGCCGTCATAGGGAAACATGGCCAGGCCGATGCTCGCCGACAGGTGCAGGGAGTGCCCCTGGTAGCTGAAGGGGGCCTGCAGGGCTTCGAGCAGTCGAGAGGCCAGCCCTTCGGCCTTCTCGGGGGATTCAACGTCTGTGGCCATCAGTAGAAACTCGTCGCTTCCTGCCTGGGCGAGGAACTCCTCCCCCTCAAGGGCATCGGACAGCCGCCCGGAGATCTCCTTGAGAAGAACCTCTTCTGCGGGATGGCCCAGGGTCCTTACAATGGTCCGGAAACGATCGAAGTCCAGGTAAAGGACCTCCAATTCCTGTCCCTTGAGCCTGGCCGCGGCAATGGCCTCGTCGAGCCGCTCTTTGAACAGTTGCTGCTTGGGCAGACCGGTGACGGAGTCGTAAAATGCCAGCCGGGCGATGGCGTTTTCATTGCGTTGTCGCTCCAGCTCCGCGGAAGCGCGGGCGGCAAAAATCCTCAGCATCGATTCGGCCCGGTAACGGTCGGTGATCGGCCGGCCATCCATCACTGCGATGAGGCCCATGGGGTTATCGTCCGAATCGAACAGGGGGGTGCCGACGAAGCTCTCCACTCCCCGCTCAGACAGGAGCGGGGAGTGGGGAAAGTGCCGCCGCGCATCCTCAGCCAGGCAGAAGGAGTGCCCGTCCCTGATTTCGCCGCAGGGGGATCCCTCGAGAGGGTCGATGAAATTGGCTCGTTTTTTCCCCCGCACCGAGACCGCCACGGTTTTCAACTCGTCGCCGTTCTGATCATCGAATTGTCCGATAAAGGCATACTCTACGTTCAACGCCCGGCTGAGTTGAAGGGAAAGCTGGTCGAAAAAAGCGTCTCCCACCTGGGCAGAAACCCCCCGCATGATCTCCTGCAGCCTCTCGTCTTCCCGTCGCTGCGAAGAGAGGTTGCCGCGCACCAGGGCAAAGACCAGGACGGCCGAGAAACAAATAAAAAGCCCTTCCTTAAGACCTTTGAGCAGACCCGGAGAAGACGCGGGGACGACCAATTCCAGAACGTTGGCGGCAAATAGGGACCATGCCCCCCAAAACAGCAGGTAGCCAGCAACGACCCGGAGAGCCGCATTTTTACGGTTTGGGACTGCTGGCCAGTAGGAGGTGTCTTTCATGATGTCGCCGTTCTCCCTTTCCCCAAACAGATCTCTTTATAAAAGCTAGCCCCGGCTGGTGGAAAGTCAAACGGCTCCTGTCGCGAAGAGGCCCCCCAGGCCCTGGCGGGGCCCTCTTCTTAGCGACTCAACGGCAAAAAGGAGGACCGCCGGGGCAGCCCTCCCTTGGGAAATGAAACGTGTCCGGACACGCTGTCAGACCCTCTCGTAGGGCTCAAACAGTCTTTTGTATTCGTCGAGAGCGTAGCGGTCCGTCATCCCTGCAATATGGTCGCAGATGACCCTCTCGCGGCCAGCCTTTTCGAATTTGTTCTGGTAGTTGAAGGGGAGCAGGAAGGGAGACGAAATGTAGGTTTCGAACAGGAGGGTAATGAAACGCTCCGCCTTGACGCGCATGCGTTCCACCTTGTAATGATGGTAGAGCCGATGGAAAAGGAACGACTTCAGCTGGCCGTTTTTCCTTTTCATCTCGGGGCTGAAAGCAACGAGGCGGGAAGAGTGGCGGCGGACGCTTTCAAGGTCGGTAATGCCGTGGAGGGTGATGTTGCTGGCCGTGGTGACGACCAGGTCTTCAATCAGGGCGCCGATGAGATGGCTGATGGTCTGGTAGATGTGACGTTCCTGGTCGAGAAGAGGGAACTTTTCACTGACCAGGCGGGAAGTTTCATCCCAGAGGTCCAGACCCACCAGATCTTCCTGCCGGATATGGCCAGCTTTCAGCCCGTCATCGATGTCGTGGTTGTTGTAGGCGATTTCATCGGCGAGGTCGATGAGCTGGGCCTCAAGGGTGGGCTGGATCTCCGGGCGATATTCGGCCGCATCGGAGGCGTCCGGGTGGTCGAACTCGGAAGAGTGCTTGATGATCCCTTCCCGGGTTTCCCAGGAAAGGTTGAGGCCGTTGAACCCCGGGTAACGCTCTTCGAGTTCCTCGACGACCCTCAGGGACTGCCGGTTATGTTCAAAACCGCCGAACTCGGCCATGAGCCGGTTGAGAACGTCCTCCCCGGTGTGGCCGAAAGGGGTGTGGCCCAGGTCGTGGGCGAGGGCGAGGGCCTCGGTCAGGTCCTCGTTGAGGGAGAGCCTGCGGGCGATCCCCCGGGCGATCTGGGCCACCTCCAGGGAATGGGTCAGGCGGGTCCGGTAGTAGTCCCCCTCGTGGTTGACAAAGACCTGGGTCTTGTACTCGAGGCGCCGAAAGGCCGCGCAATGGATGATCCGGTCCCGGTCCCTTTCAAAGGCCGGCCGGGAATCCTTGAAAGGCTCGTCGAAGCGGCGCCCCAGGCTCTCCTTGCTGAGGGCCGCATAAGGGGCCAGTGCCTTTCTTTCCATGGGCATAGTCCCTCCAAGAACATACTCGCGCAGGTTGACATTGAAATGGTCCGATGAACCTTAATGTACTGTGTCCAAAAGAAATCCGCAACCCGCTCGGTTCTTGACGGCTTCGGGGGGCTGTGCTAATTTCTCGCTAATTTTGGACCCGAACGCCTGCGGAGAAGAGGCCTGACGTGCGCATCATCGGCGGAACCATGAAGGGCAAAAAGCTGGCGACATTTTCCGGCCGCCATATCCGCCCCACGCCGGACCGGGTGCGCGAGGCGATCTTCAGCATTCTTTTCAGCAGGGCCGGCACCCTTTCCGGCAACTCGGTCCTGGATCTCTTTTCGGGGACCGGCGCCATGGCCCTGGAGGCCCTGAGCAGGGGGGCCGGCCGGGCCGTATTGATCGACCAGGGGGCGGAAGCCGCCCGGCTCATTACCGAGAACCTCCGCGCCTGCGAGTTCCTGGAGCGGGCGGAGTTCAGGAGTCAGGACGTTCTCTCGGCCCTCCCCCGCCTGCCCGCCGAGCGCCCCTTCGACCTGATCTTTCTCGACCCGCCATACCGGAAGGGGCTGGTTCCGACCGTGCTGGAGGCCATCGCCGTTCGCGGGCTCCTCGCCCCTGGGGGCTGGATTGTCGCCGAAGAGGCCCGTGGCGAGGATGTCGCACCGCTGCCGGGCGGGCTGGTTCTATGCGAAAGCCGCAATTACGGAGCGACGGCGGTTCATCTTCTCACCCACAACGAGCAGAAAGCGCAAGGGTAATGCCGAGTCATGTTGCAGTGTATCCAGGGTCTTTCGACCCTGTCACCTACGGCCACCTGGACATCATCCAGCGCGGCCTCCAGGTCTTCGACAAAATCGTCGTGGCGGTCGCTCGGAATTCGGAAAAAAACGCCCTTTTCACCATCGATGAACGCCTGGAGATGATCCGCGAAGCCGTTGGGAACGAACCCCGCCTGGAATTGGACACTTTTGACGGCCTGCTGGTCGACTACGTGGTGTCCCGAGAATCCCGTGTCATCTTGCGTGGACTTCGGGCGGTTTCCGATTTCGAGTACGAGTTCCAGATCGCCCAGATGAACCACACCGTTCAGGAAAAAGTGGAGACCCTGTTCATGATGACTTCGGTCCCCTACGGCTACCTGAGTTCGTCCATCGTCAAGGAGGTCGCCTCCCTGAAGGGCCCCGTCGATTCCTTCGTCCCTCCGGTGGTCAAAAAGGCCCTCGAGAAAAAGTTCGGCCCGACAAAATCGTCTCCCTGAGGACGCCGCCCCCCCCAGCTTCGTGACCGGCCTCCCCTGAACCGACGGGTTCGGCTTCGGACGACCTTACTCCTGCCAGTTTTCCAACTTCTCCACCAGCCTGTTCAAAGCGTCCAACACCACCTCCTCGATGCGAGCCCCCTTCTCTGCCGATGCCTTGGTCGGATCCCCCCAGACCCCTCCCGGCCAGTACTTGCGCTTGTCTCTAACCAGAATACCGTTCGGAAAGGAGGGAAACTCCCTCTCCGCCCTCCCCTTCACCAGATGGGGGTGGGAGTGGAGGATCCGCGAGGTTTCGATCTCCCCGGCGTGGGAATCCCCTTCGGTTTCGATGATTCCACGCCCCTGCCGCGATGCAAGCATGTATTCGGACAGAACCGCGACCCGGATGTCGTCGAACCGCAGCAGAAGTTCCTCGCCGGCGTCGATGAGGGCCGAGGTGTGGGTCCCCCCGGCATGCCCGGTGAGCAGGACGAAGTTGCGCAGACCCTGCCGATGGAGCGCGGAGACGATATCGAGGGCGAGGGCCTTCAGGGTCGCCGTCGTGATGGAGAGCGTCCCCGCGTGCTGGGAGGTCTACCGGCAGACGCCGTAGGGGATCGGCGGGGCGATAAAGATCGGGCGCCGCTGAGCCAACCTGCGCCCTACCTCGACGGCATGCAGGGTGTCCGTGGCCAGGGGCAGGTGGGGACCGTGCTCCTCTGTGGAGCCGAAGGGGATGAGGACGGTCCGGGTTTGGTTCAATCCTTCGGCGAATTCGGGCATGGTCAGGTCTTCGATGATCATGGCTCGATGCAGTTCTCCTCTGAGATGAGAAATATAGAATGACCCCAAGATATCCGAGGAGGGAGCGTTTTTCTAGAACAAATTCAGGGCTTGACGAGGGACAGTGAAGGGATGAGGTCCCGGGGGGACTCGAGGAGGGCGGTGAACTCGTCGGCGGGGAGAGGCTTGCCGAGGAAAAAACCCTGGGCATGATGGCATTCGTTGAGCTGAAGAAAGACGAGTTGGGAGCGGGCCTCCACCCCCTCGGCGAGGACCTCCACGCCAAGGCTGCGGGACATGGCAATGATAGCTTTGGCGAAGGCCTCGTCGGCCGCCCTCTCCCCGATATGCCGGATAAAGGCCCTGTCGATCTTGAGCCGGTCGATGGGAAAGTCCTTCAGGTAGCTCAGGGATGAGTAGCCGGTGCCGAAATCGTCGATGGCCAGGCTGATGCCCATTTCTTTGAGGCGGCGCAATATCAAAATGTTTTTCTGAACATTCTGAATGATGGTGCTTTCCGTCAGTTCCAGTTCCAGATACTTCGCATCGAGGCCGGTCTCCTCAAGCACTCTCTCGACCATTCCGATGAAATCATCCTGCTGGAGCTGGCGGCCCGAAATGTTGACGGCCACGGTGGTCGGTTTCAGGCCGGCCCGTTGCCAGGCCTTGTTCTGGGCGCAGGCACTGCGCAGAATCCATTCGCCGAGGGGGATGATCAGGCCGGTCTCCTCGGCCAGGGGAATGAACCGGCCCGGAGGGATCAGTTCCCCATCGCCACCCTTCCAGCGAACCAGGGCCTCGCTGCCGATGACCTGGTGGTTGCGGATATCGAACTGGGGTTGGAAGTGAAGGAGGAAATCCTTCTGCTGCAGGGCGCGGCGCATCTGGTTTTCTAGGTTCAGTCGGTCCTGGGTCTGGACATCCATCTCGCGGGAGAAGAACTGATAACAGCCGCCTCCCTGCCCCTTGGCAAGGTACATGGCTGTGTCGGCGTTTTTCAGCAGGGCCTCCGGGTCCGACCCGTCATGAGGGTAGACCGCGATGCCGATGCTGGTCGAGCAGAAGATGGTGTGCCCTTCCACTTCGATTGGCTCCTCCAGCCCCTCTATAATCCTTTCTGCGGCCAGAGAGGCATCCTTCTCTTCGACCATTCCCGGAAGGATGACGACGAACTCGTCACCGCCAAAGCGGGCGATGATGTCACTCTCCCGCAGGCACCCGGCCAAGCGCTGGCCGACCGACTTGAGGAGGAGGTCCCCGAAGGTGTGACCCAGGGAATCGTTGATGACCTTGAACCGGTCGAGGTCCAGGAACAGCACCCCCACCCTCTGTCCCTGCCGCCGGGCCAGGGCCAGGGCCTGCTTCAGGTTGTCGTGCAGGACCTTGCGGTTGGGCAGACCGGTCAGGAAATCGACCTCGGCGAGTTGGGCCAGGCGCCGTTCGGCTTCCTTGCGCTCGGTGATGTCGAGGGAATACTCGATCATCTGGACCACCTCTCCGGCGGCGTCGAAAATGGGATAGCCATGCACCTCGAAAATCCGGTCCCCGTGGAGGTGTTCGGTGGTCACCGGTTCTTTTGTCCGGACCACCTCCTTGAGGGGGCAGATATGCTCCTCGCCGCGGCATGGGACCGGCGAATCGTGGGTCAGTTGGTGGCAGGTGACGTCCCCGAGGCCGCCTTCGGGCCGAAAGACGGAATTGGACATAGATATGGTGTAGTCGGCCACGTTGACGACGTAGAAGGGATGCTGGATGGAATCGAAAATATTGTTCAGGAACCGGTGCTGCTCCTCGATCTTCATCTGGGCCCGTTTCAGATCGGTGATGTCGATCCCGACACAGACGTATCCCTGAGTATGACCGTCCCCGTCGAAAAGCTCGGTCCCTGAGAAAAGGATCGGAATCTGCCTCCCATCGCTGGCCCGAAATTTTCTTTCCTCGTTCTGGCACACAAGGGTCGCCGGTGTCGCCCTCCCCTCCCCGGCCGTTACAAGAATGGCGTCGATCTGTTCCCCAAGCGCTTTCCCTTGCTCGTACCCGAGCATGTCGAGAAGGGCCTTGTTGACCGTTTTGATGTTCAGGTCCTCGCCGACCACCACGAGGCCGTCGCGCATATTCTCCAGGATGTTGTCTACATAGGCCTTGGAAACCGTCGTTTTGAGGAGGTTTTCCGTCATCTGTAAAAACGCGGATCCCAACTGGGCGATCTCGTCCCGGGACTCCAGGTTCATCTCGGGCGGATGGATCGTTTCGCCCCTGCCGAAGCGCCCCACCATCTCCTTGATATGGCCCAGGGGTCTGATCAGCATCCGATTGCCCACGTAATTGACCAGGATGAGGGTGACCAGGAGAACCAGGGCGAACAGGTTGATGAGGAAGATGTTGGAGTATCTGGCCCTCACCTTCAGAAAGGCGAGGTCGTCGATCACCGTCTTGTTGTATTTTTCGGCGGACTTGGTCAGCTTGGCGAGAAGTTCTGTTTGGAAAAGCCCTACCTTGCGAACCTCCTCGAGACGTGTCGTCGGGTCTTCGCCCCGGGCAAGAACTGGGTAGAGTCGGGATGCGAGATCGAAATATTCGCGGTACATATAGATCAACTTGTCGCAGCCCCGATGTTCCTCCATGTGCTGGTAGCGCGCGTCTCCCTTGAGGGAGAGCATTTCGTCGAACACGGCGAGGATTTCGATCCCAAGACGGTTGGCCTCGGCGACCGACTCCGCCTGCCCGACGAGATAGCCCTCTTCGTAGAGAGCCTTCTGCTCCTTGAAGAGGTTGAGTACCCTGGTACTTTTTTGGGCTAGAGGAAAATCAAAATCCTCTGTTATGGCCAGGTGTTCGGACACCTGGGTGTTGGAGTACAGCATCGAAAGGGTAGCCACCAGGAAGCCGAAAAAAGCCACGTTGACGCACAGCCAGACTTTCTTTTTGATGCTGTTGAAAAAATTCATATTCAACACCGGGTTTCCGAAAAAATCGTGAAAGTGTCTGGGCGTTTAACGAATTTCCAAGCTTTTGACCGTCTCATCCAGTGACTCCGGGAGGATATACCCGATGGCCAAGGGATTCGAAGCGACGAACCTCTTCATGGTCTGGTCGTCCGGGAGGCTCTTCGGCGGGGTTCCCGTCCCGGAAAAGAGGGCTTTGCGCCAGTATGTGAAGAACTGCTGGGGGGTCTTTTTGACCACCCCCCGGGTAAATGACTCGTTGGCGGCAGTTTGCTCCTGGACAAAGACGGTAATGGACTGCCCGTCGGGCCAGGTGGTCCTCTTGCCGAGAAAGATGTTCTTGGCGTCCTGGGCGCTGATAGTCGAAACGGGGTTCTCCTGGTGGGTGATCACCACATAGTCGGCGGTCTCGGCGGCGCTGACCGCGGCCACTGCCAGGAGAAACAACACTGAAGCAATCATCAGTCTCATCGGTTTCTCCTCCTAGAAATTGAACGAGGCCTTGGCCACCGCATAGTTCCAGTCTTTTTCGAGACCGTCGGGGTTGAAGATCTGCAACCCCAGGGCGCCGCCGTCCACGTGGTGCCATTCGGCCTTGACCAGCCAGTTGTAGTTGATGTCGTAGCGCAGGGCGACACCGAAATCCTTTCGCCAACCGACAAAGGATGGCAGCCCCATCTCCTCGAAGCCCTTCCCTCCATGGTCGGCCTTGTTGGCGTAGAAGTGGTCATAAAGGACGGAGAGAGTGAGTTTTTCCAGGGGTCTTACGCTGGCCTGCCCGTACCAGCCCTGGGACCTTTGGGATGGCACTCTGGACCCCAAAACCTCGCGGTCCGCTGTGAACTCCGTGTACTCGGAGGCGAGGGTGAAGAGTCCTGTGGTGTATTCAAGGGAGAAGACGACGAAATCCTTATTCCGTGCAGTCGCCTCTTCCTGGGTCACCTTGCCGGTGCCGAATTCGGTCAGTTGGATGTCGAAGTCGGTGCTGCCGTTGAAATAAGATGCCCCGATTCGGAGCCCGTCCAGGGACGTATTGTAGATCAGGGAGGCACCGTAGACATACTTGTTGTCCGCGTCCATATCGGTGACCAGACCCAGCCCCTTCTGTTTTGCGGTGCGCTGTGCCAGGTTCTGCACCCGGCGGGCCTGCCCCGAATCGTCGGGGAAGTCTGCCTCTCCGGCGTAGACCTGGTAGTCGACATCCCCCATGTCGGAAAAGAAAATGTTGCCGTAAAGGCCTATCCCCGCAGCGGCGACGAGCAGGTTGCGCTTGTTCTCATCGTAGACACTCTGGGGCAACCAGGCCATGGGGCGCAGGAAATCCGAGTCCCGCCCCTGGTTGTAGAGCCCGATCGGAAGCTTGATTTTCCCGATGCGCAGCCCGAGCCAGTCACGGTGGCGGTAATCGGCCACGGCCCAGTCGAGGCGCACGTCGTTGTTGCCCTCCTCACCAAGGTCCCGGGAGAGGAGTTGAAGACCGAGGCGGAGCTTCCCGCCCAAGCGGGAGTGGAGGGTCACCCCCATTTCGTTGATCTCGAAGGTGCCGTCGGTGGTCTGTGCGAGGAAATTGTTCCCGTAACTGTACATGTAGCCCTGAGAGAGGAAACCGTTGATTCCCAGGGGGCCACGCTCGAAAGCCCACGCGCTGAGGGGCAGCGCAAGGATGAGTGAAAGGGTCAAAAGGGTCAGGCGTCTCATCGCTCCTCCGTGAGAGAAAAATCTGAGCACTCCATGCGCCCAAAAACAAAAAAACCGTCTTTCAACCGAAGACGGGCGTAATTCTTATCGAACTTAGATCCAAGGGAATTTCGCTATTCTCTTCGGCAACCCGGCCATCCGGCTGGGCCGGATCCGTGGCTTTGCGTCACCAGATCGCTCTGGTTTTGCTATTTTCTGGGAGAAGGGGCGATCAACCTCCTGTAGAGTCGAAACTCCGAATATACGAAAAATTAATATTAGATTTTCCGATAACTTACGAGTGTAAATATAAAACGTCCCCCTTTTGCCCACAATGATTTATTGATTATATTTCCCTTAAAAGACAACCACGAAGTCCGATGCCGCCCACATGGTCTGGAAGGCGTACCAGGATGAATAAAGTATTGGGGAAGCGGCTAGTAAAGGCCGATGAAACGATGAGTCTGGGGAATGAGCTGCCTCCCCCTGAAAGACAAAGAACCTATATTAAGCGGGCACCATAGCCAAAACGTCATTCAGTAGGCAAACCTCAAGCCGTTGTTTAAATACAGGGTTTCCGAAATTGGCTGGAAGTGCCGGGGGGGTTAGCGGATTTCGACGACCTTGACCGTGTCGTCCAGCGCCTCCGGGGAGATGTACCCGATGGCACCGGGGGTTGAGGCGACCGACTTCTTCATGGCCCGGTCTTCAGCGAGGCACTTTGGCGGGATTCCCGTCCCTGAAAAAAGAGCCTTGCGCCAGTAGGTGAAGAATTGCTCGGGGGTCTTCTTGACAACCCCCCGGGTAAACGATCCGTTGACGGCTGTCTGTCCCTGGAGAAAGACGGTAATCGCCTCCCCCTCTGGCCAGGTACTCTTCTTTCCGAGGAATATGTTCTTGGCTTCCTGGGCGCTGAGGGTGGAGACGGGGTTTTCCCGGTGGTTGATCACCACGTAGTCGGCAGCTTGGCTTGGATCTCCCAGGGCCATGCCGAGGAGAAACAGCACTGAAACGATCATTAGTTTCATCAGTTTCCCCTTTTTAGAAATTAAAGGAGGCCTTGGCCACGAAGTAGTTCCAGTCCCTTTCGAGCCCCCCGGGATTGAAGATATCAAGTCCCAGAGCGGCGCCGTCCACATGGTGCCATTCGGCTTTGACCAGCCAGTTGAAGTTGATGTCGTAGCGCAGGCCTATGCCGAAATCTTTTCGCCATGCGACATAGGAGGGGAGGCCCATCTGTTCGTAGCTCTTTCCACCATGATCGTTTTTGTCGGCGTAGAAGTGGTCGTATAGTGCAGAAAAAGTGAGCTTTTCCAGGGGACGTATGCTGACCAATCCGTACCAGCCCTGCGATTTCTCGGGCGACATTGGCGTCCCAAAGAGTTCCCTTACCGAGGTGAACTCCGTGTATTCTGAGGAGATTGTCATCTCCGACGAGACGTATTCCAGGGAGAATACCCAAAAGTCATCCAGCCCACCGCTTCCATCCGTTTTGAACGGCTCGGCTGAAAGGGAGTTGGTCAATTCAATTTCGAAATCCGAGAGCCCCTTGAAGAAAGATGCCCCCAGCCTCAGCCCGTTAAGGGGAGGGTTGTAGATGATTGACCCCCCGTAAACATACTGGTTGTCGGGCTCGAACTTGGTGAGCACCCCCAGTCCTTCCTGTTGAGCAGTTTGTTTGACCATGTTCTTGAACCGAAGGACCTGCCCGGAATCCTCTCCGCAATCCCCTTCCCCGGCAAAGGCTTGATAGTCCACATCACCCAGCCTCGCAAGGGGGAGGTGCCCGTAGACACCGACCCCGGCAGCAGAAACCATAAAGTTTCGTTTGTTTTCGTCGTAAATGCCCTGGGGAAGAAAGGCCATGGGGCGCAGGAAGTCCGAGTCTCGCACCTCGTTGTAAAGGCCTATGGGTAATTTGATTTTCCCCATGCGCACCCCAAACCAGTCCCGGTAGCGGTAATCCCCAATGGCCCAGTCTAGGCGCACATCGTTGTTCCCGTCCTTCCCCAGGTCGCGTGAGAGAAGCTGGAGCCCGAGCCGAAGTTTGTCGTTCAGGCGTGAATGAAAGGTCACCCCCATCTCGTTGACTTCGAAGGTCCCGCTAGTCGAGTCGGCGAGAAAGTTGTTCCCGGAACTGACCAAGTAACCCTGGGAAATGAAGCCGTTTATCCCGAGGTGGCCCGGCTCGAAAGCGCTGACTGTCAGGGGATGGCCGAAAGAAAAGGCGAGGAAAAATAGGAGCAGGCGTTTCATCAGTCCTCCGTAATGGAAAATTCTGAACACTTCATGCGGCCCAAAAAGAAAAAACCCGTCCTTCAACCGAAGGCGGGCGTAATTCTTGTCTGACTTGGAACCCAGGCGAATTTCGCTGTTCTCTTCGGCAACCCGGCCATCCGGCTTAGCCGGATCCGTGGCTTTGCGTCACCAGATTGCTCTGGCTTTGCTCTTTTCCAAGAAAAAGGTTAATCAACCTCCATTGGAGCCAACATTTCGAACATATAAAAATAAAACATTTTTTTTCAACCACTTATGAGGCGAATATAAAACTTTCCCCATTGGCTGACAACGATTTTTAAATTATTTCCCCTTAAATAGTCCGGCCACATGATCTGGGTTGCGTGACCGGATGAAGGCTTGGGGGGGAACGGCTAGAGAAGCCCCATAAATTGATGGGTCTGGGGAATGACGCGGAGATGGGGGTGGATTTGGGCGGCCCGCTCCTGAAGGTCGAGAAGGGCGCGGGCGGGAAACCCGACCCTGCCGTCCCGGGTGACCGGCTGCAGGATNAGAGGGACATCGGGGCCGACCTCGTGAACCATGCGCGCGGCGTTTTCCACCTCCCGGGGGGCGGTCTCCTCGCCGACCACGACCTTGACGAGGCAGTTCC
Organism: Desulfuromonas sp.; assembly: GCF_002868845.1. NCBI lineage: Bacteria > Pseudomonadati > Thermodesulfobacteriota > Desulfuromonadia > Desulfuromonadales > Desulfuromonadaceae > Desulfuromonas > Desulfuromonas sp. The sequence continues at coordinate 53,336 of NZ_PKUB01000052.1, read as the reverse complement.
GGTCGCGGGCGAGGGCCAGGAAATTGGAATGAGCCTGCCAAGGGGTGGGCGTTCCGCTCATGGATGCGAGTTTGATGTCCATGGAGATCCATTCGAGATGCGGCAGGAGGGGCTCGAGCGCATCCGGCAGGGTGCCGTTCGTCTCCAGGTGCAAAGGAAGAATCTCCGCCAGGGCGGGCACCCAGTCGAGGAGCGAAGACAACTGCACCAGCGGTTCGCCGCCGGTAAGGCTGATGGAGTGGTGGAGCCCGGGAATTTTACCGCACCACGCGGAGAGGATGTTGGTGAGGGTCTCCAGGGAGACGGGGTTGGGAAGGGTGCGGAACTGCCCCGAACCGGGGGCGTCCTCGATGCGGCAGTCATCCGCAGGGGCGAAGGGGGTGTCGCAGTAGCTGCAATCGAGGTTGCACAGGGCAAAACGGAGGAATATCTGCAGGCACCCGATCAGCAGCCCCTCGCCCTGGATGGAGGAGAAGACCTCCAGGAGTTGCGCCTCAGTCTTCGGTGTAACTGGCACAGGCATAATCGGATTCCCAGACGTTGACCTTTTCCACCCGGACGTTGTCGTTGTTGAGGCGCTCCGAAAGCCTCTGAAAGAGGTGCCGGGCAATGTTCTCCGAGGAGGGGCTGGTCTCCGTGAAGGGGGGCAGTTCGTTCAGGTATTTGTGGTCAAGGTCGTTGAGGATGTCCTTGGTCTCCTGCTTGAGGACCTTGAAATCGATGCCGAGCCCTGCCTTGTCCAGTTCCCGTGCCCCGACGGTAACCTCCACCTTCCAGTTGTGGCCATGCAGGTTTTCGCACTCCCCCTGGTAATTGTTCAGGTTGTGTGCGGCAGCGAAATGCGAGTGAATGGTCAGATGGTACATCGTCCTCTCCCTTAATCCTCCGGGTCCTTCGGTTCCGCTTTCTCTCCGGCAATGCGGTAGTCGCCATCGGCCCAGCGTCCGAGGTCGATCATTTTGCATTGTTCAGAGCAGAAGGGCCGGTGGGGATTCCCTTTCCAGGTTTTGTGCTTGCCGCAGCGGGGGCAGCGCACTTTGAAAATTTCGATCTTTTCGGTCATCGCCTCTCCATGGGGCATTTCTTACAGAGTACCTGGAAAGCCGGGGTATTCCAAGGGCCCCTCTCGACCCGGGAGACAAACAAAAGCCCTAATGTCCCGGAACGGAATTAGGGCTCGAGTATTTAAATGGAGCGGGAAACGGGATTCGAACCCGCGACCTTCAGCTTGGGAAGCTGACACTCTACCACTGAGTTATTCCCGCTCATTTCCGGGCCGATTATAGGAGCGGCCCGATGCCTTGTCAATCCTTTTCTGGACAAGCGAAATCAGGAATTTCTCGGCGTCTCCCCGGCTTCGAATCCTTCCCAGCATCTCCTCCCGGCGAACCTTCTCAAGGAGAATCCCGATATGAGGTCCTTCCCCGATCTTGAGTCGTTCCCGCAACCAGGCCCCGTTCAGCAGGTCTGGAACCCTTCCCCCCACCTCGTGGGTCCGAAAGGACTCCAGCAAGGGAAAGAGAGTGCCGGCCAGTTCCCCCGGGGCGCCGTTGGCAAGGGCGGCAAGGAAAGCGGCGGCGGCGATGGACTCCCTCCCGAGACTGTCCACCCAGAGTGCCCGGCTTCGTTCGCGGGAAGCCAAAGCGGCGATTTCTCCCCAGCGGTCGTCGCTGAGACCCGCCAGGCTGACGAGGGCGGCCCTTGAACGCCGGCTTAAGCGCAGGGCGTCGGACAGGAACGCGGCCTCCCGGGGGCGGTATCCCTTCAGGAAAAGGGCGATCTTGAGCAGGGTCAGAACCGAGACCCCCTCCTCTGCCTCGGCGGCCAACCGGCTTTCCAGCCAGCCCCTGTCCCCTTTCCCCAGCAGGGCGTCGATGAGTTCTTCGCACCTCGTCACCCTTGCGACCCCGTCTTCAAAGGAACCGCCAGGTCCGCAGGGCCCGAAGAGCGAAGTCTCGAGGTGGAGGAGGCCCAGGGGAGACAGGTTTCTCTTCGCCGGCGGGCATGCAAACAGGGCCGCGACCTCGCCTCTGACCCTCTCCCCTGCAATCCCGCCAAGGCCCGGGGCGGCGCCCTTCATGCGCTCGAAGGTTGCCCCCTCTATCTCAAAAGCAAGCGATGCCCGATGGCGCGCCCCCTTGAGAATCCGCAGGGGATCGTCCATGAAGACCTCGGCGGAACAGCACCGCAGCATCCCTTCCCTGAGGTCCTGTCGGGCCCCGAGGGGATCGTGCAACTGGAGGGAGGAAGCGAGATCGAGGGCAAGGGCGTTGATGGTGAAATCGCGCTTGCGCAGGTCGTCATCGAGATCGGTGCCGCGGAAGGGGGCGAAGTCATAGGTGAGTCTGCGCCCCTCGACCTCCGCAACGATGCGGCTTTGGCACCGTGCGGCATCGAGGGAAAACCAGGTCCCGCCGAGACGGCGGGCGAAGAGTTTGGCTAGGGGCGTCGGATCCCCGGGAGTGGCGAAGTCGAAATCGGTGGAGACACGATCGAGTTGCCAGTCCCTCAGGGCGCCTCCGACCAGAAAACATCGTTCGCCGGCCCCCAGCAATGCAGGAAGGTCGGGGAGGATGCGGACTGATTCGAGAATGGCCTTTAACCGCTCCACGGGCGCGATCCCCTGGCTTGAAAAAGGAACGGGGCCCGCATGGGGCCCCGTTTGTCGGAAGGGTCAGGACAGGTCCTGGACCGCCTGGTAGATGATATCGAAGAGTTCGGGGATGTCCTCTTCGGCAATGCAGGAAAAGGCGATTCTCAGATCTGTCTTGCCGATGGAGATGCCACCGACCCCGTACTTGTCGAGGAGGTGGACCCGCAGTTTCTCCGCATCTACCGTCTTCAACTTCAGGCACATGAAATAGCCGGAGTTGAAGGGGTAGTAATCCCAGGCCTCATCTAATTTCCCGGAGTCGAGGACCCGCTTCGTCGCCAGGGCCCGTCCCTTCATGACCTCGAACTTCTCAGCCTTCTGCTGAAGGAAGTCGGGGGAGCGCAGCGCCTCGATGACAAAGGTCTGGGAGGGATGCGGGCAGTTGGAGATCCGAGCCCGGATGACCCCCATGGTCTTCTTCTCGAGGGCGGTGATCACCGGTTCGTTCTCGTAGTCGTTGCCATCGGCGAAGGTGATGAAACCGGTGCGGAAACCCCATACGAACTCTTCTTTTGTCGCACCGTCGAGCTTCACCGTGAGGATTCGTGGGTGGAGGTTGGCGAGTTTGCCGTAGAGGGATTCCTTCATCGAATCCTCGTAGAAGAGGCCGAAGTAGGCGTCGTCGGTGACGGCGACGATGTTGCATCCGCCCTCGGCGACCTCCTTGATCGCTGCGACGATGGCGTACCCTTCGGCGACGGTGGGGGTGTAGCCGCTCGGGTTGTTGGGGAAGTTGAGCAGGACGATGGCCTTGCCCTTTTCGGCGGCGGTGTTCTGCAGCACCGCCTTGAAGGCGTCGATGTCATAGCCGCCGGTGACGGTGAAGGTCGGGAACTTCTTGACGATCGCCCCGGAACAGACGCCAAAGGTGAGATTGTAGTTCCCCCACATCATGTCGGGGCAGACAAGGTGGTCGCCCCGGTCGACGAACATGTCGGCGACGACCGACAGCCCGTGGGTCAGGGCGTTGGTGACGATGGGGTTGGAAAAATGTTTCCCCCTCAGGCTCGGGTTCTCGGAGAGCATCTTTTCCCGCCACAGGGAGCGGAGCTCGGGCTTGCCGGCAGGGGGGGCATAGGGGTAGATGTCCTTCGGGTCGAAGGCCGAGAGTTTGTCCTGAATGCACTGCAGGAACATCGGGCCGCCCTTTTCGGTGGCGATGCCGATGGTGGCATTGAATTTATGGGCCTTCTCTTTGGCTTCAGCAGACTGGGTCAGAATGCCCTTGGGGAAAAACAGATTTTTTCCCAGGTCGGAAAGCATTTCCAGAACATGGGGGCTGTGCTGGGCGAGTTGGTCGTTCAGTTCTTGGGCCAGTGGATTCATTGATGTCCTCCCGGAACATTTGAGATTAGCAAGGATGGCGCTCCTGCAAGGCGCCTTCCGGCGCCGGGTTCGTATTTAATCAAGCTTTTCGAGCCCTTGTCAACGAGAATATGACTCCGAAGGCAAAGAAAATCAGCACTTAGGGCCGTTCACCCCTGCCGAGGGTGATAATTTCGCTCCCGGTTCCCATACGATCCTTGCCGTCGGAGACCTGCCAATAGATTTTCAGGGGCATCCCCTCCTGGATGGAACCGGGTTTTTCGGGGTGGATAATCACCGCCATATTGAAAATGGACTGGAAGTACTCCCCTGTCAGGACCTCTCCGGTTTCGGCATCCTCTACCTTCAATTGTTCGACGCGAACGGGGCGATCAAAATGGAGCGCAACCTCCTCGGCACCCCTTTGCTCCGATTCCCAGAAACCGACCGCCCCGAGAAGGAGGGGATCTTCAGGAGGCAATACGGACAGGGTTTCGTTCCCCTCCGGAGAGGGCGGAAAACGCCCCGCCTTTCGCCCCGCAAAGTGGACATCGACCCGGGCCACCCCTGGAAACTGGAGCAGGCTGTGGCCCAGCGCCTCCAGGGCCCCTTTCCCCAACCGAACCTGGGGGGCGTCCCCCGCATTGCCGAGGTGAAGGGTCACCGCGCCACCATCCCGATGAAGGCCCTTCAGGAACGTCCCGCGGGGAAAAGGGTTTGTCAGGCCGAGCCGGTCAAGGTTCGATCCGTTTTCCTCCAGCAGGCGTTCCACGAGGAGGGAGATCTGGTTTTGGTCGGTGAAGAGAAACAATGGAAAAGGCCTGACCCTGGCCGGTTCATCCCGGGTCGGAAGATAACCGACCAGGGCGTAGCACCTCCCCTTCTCCGCCGTCGGCGGGGACCCGAAGTGCTTCTCGTAGGCGGTCGAAGACGAAACCCTGACTTCCTCCCCGCTCGGCTGAGAGTCCCGCCCCCTGCAAGCCCCTGCGGCAATCAGGAAAGCGACAGCGAGCAAGACCCAAAACGGGACGGGGATTTTCTTCAGAGTCGCATCTCTCATTGCAATGTCTTTCTTCCAGAGGATCCCCAGTCTCCCGGCAACCCCATCTCCCCGTCCCGAAACTCCTCGAAGGCCGGGCGACCTGCCTCCTTAAACCTACCAACTTTTTACCGCCCTTCAACAAATCGCTCATCGAAGGGCGAAGCGCTTTGCAGCAGGTTACCGTCCATGGTAGGTTCGGTCATTGCCCCGCGCCGAGGTGTCTCCATGTTGTTCATCCAGATCATTTTGCCGGTTTTTCTCATCATCCTTGCCGGGTTCGCCCTGGAGAAATTCTCCCGTCTCGATTTCCGTACCCTTACCCAGGTCTCCCTCTTTCTCTTCTCGCCGGCCCTGGTCTTTTCCGCCCTCATGAAACAGGAACTCCACTCCGGCCTTGCCGGCCGACTCTTTCTCTTCATGCTTTTGTACACCGCCATTCTTTGGGCCGTCTCCGTCGTCCTGGCCCGGCTTTTCCGGTTTACCGGGGAGACCGCAGGGGCCCTGTCCCTGTCGACGGTTGTCATGAACTGCGGCAACTTCGGCCTGCCACTGGCCTACTTCGCCTACGGGGAGAGCGGCCTTGAAATCTCCATCCTGACCTTTGTCTTTTTCACTATTCCTCTGGGGACCTTGGCCATTGTCATCGCCCAGGGGGGAAAGGCCCCCCTGGGCAAGGCCCTCTCCAATGCATTCAAAATCCCCATTTTCCATGCAGTCGTCCTGGCTCTGCTATTGAAGGGAACGGCTATCGACCTTCCCCGTTTCCTCCTTCAGCCGGTCGATCTTCTCGGACAGGCGGCCATCCCGGTCATGCTGGTCCTTCTCGGCATGCAATTGGCCCGCACCCGCTTTCAGAACACCCCGGGGTTTCTGTCCCTTGCCACGTTGCTAAGACTGGCCCTCGCGCCCCTCGTTGCATGGTTGTTGACCAGGGCCCTCGGCATCCAGGGCATGGCCAAGGGCGTGATCATTCTCCAGACGAGCACGCCCTCGGCGGTCCTGCCCCTCCTTTACTCCCTGCGCTTCGGCACCCGCCCCGACCTCGTCGCCAGTTCCATTCTGGTCACCACTCTGGCCAGTACTGTCTCCCTGACGATACTGCTCTACCTCCTTCTGTGACCCTGCCGGAACTAATAACGATTGCCAGACAAAAAAGGACCGATCCCCTCTCGGAAACCGGTACTTTATTCCGATATCGTCCTGCGGCTAGAAAAGGGTCCCCACGGCGACCCCGAGGGCCTGCAGGGGTCCGGAGTCACTGAGACCATCGACCGTCTTCTCGACCTTGTTGATGGTAGTTTTTGCGTCCCGGTAGAGCCCGTCCTCGTTGACCAGCTTGCCCAGGGTGCCCTGCCCTTCGTCGATCTTGCCGGCAATGCTGTTCACCTTCTGCATGGCGGCACTGGCGTCGTCATAGAGCCCGTCCTCGTTGACCAGCTTGCCCAGGGTGCCTTTGCCCTCGTTGACCTTTACCGCGAGTTCGCGGATTTCGGCCATGGCGTCCCCGGTCTGAACGTAGAGATCGTCTTCGACAAGAAGGCGCCCGATTGTGCCCTCGCCTTTTTTCATCCGGTCGGAAATCTCCCGGAGGTTGACGAGGGTCGCGGACGCCTCGTCGTAAAGGGTCGGGTCCTTCAGAAGGCGCCCCAAGCTCCCCTCTCCGTTCTCCAAGCGGTCGAGAAAGGTCTTGAGGGACCCCACGGCGAGGTGCAGGTCGTCATAAAGGGCCGGATCGTTGACCATCCGGCCGAGGCTCCCCTCCCCCTGATCGATCTTGCGCACGACGCTCTCGAGCTGCCGCACCGCATCGGTGAAGGTTTCCTTGCTCTCCTCCAGGAAATCGCCCAGGTTGCCCATGAGGCGCTCTTGGTTGCGGTCGATATTGTTGATGAGCTGATCGATATTGGTGGTGGGCCGAGACCGAAGGGCCTTCCCCGGGGGGAGCGGAGGGGATTCGGGGTTGTCGAAATCGATGCCGAGGAACTGACCTCCGAGCAGATTGGCCTTGCGGATGGAAGCGATCGAATCTTCCCGGATATCGGTCCCTTCCACGACGTAGAAATCTATTCGAACCTTCCCCTTTTCGATGGCGACCGATTCGACCTTGCCGACATCGACGCCGGCCACCAGCACCGGGTCTCCGACCTTGATCCCCACCCCTGAATCGAAATAGGTCAAGTAAGGGGTTTGATCCTCGAAGGGACTCCAGTCCTCCACCAGCTCGATAACGGCCCCCAAGGCCACCAGGGCCAGCAGAAAAAAGAGACCCACCTTCTTCTCCGTGGACATGGCCATTTCAGTCCTCTCCCTTGATTCCCTTGGTGGTGGTATAGATAAAATTACGCACAACCGGGTTCTGGCTGGCTTTGATCTGCGCGGGTGTACCGACCTCGACGATGCCCTCCTCCGTGATCATGGCCACGCGGTCCGAAAGGTATAGTGCGAAATTCAGGTCGTGGCTGACAATGATGGAGGTGAGGTTGACCTTCTCCTTCAGGGTCATGATCACCTTGGCCAATTCGTCCGAAGTGACGGGGTCGAGTTCGGCCGTCGGTTCGTCATAAAGGATGAGATCGGGGTTCATGGCAAGGGAGCGGGCAATCGCCACGCGCTTCTTCATGCCCCCGGAAAGTTCGGATGTAAGGAGGTCCTCCCGCCCCTCGAGCCCGACCAAGGAAAGTTTTTCACGAATAATGGTCCGAATCCGCGCCTCGGTACAGACCCTTTTTTCCCGCAACCATAGGCCGACATTCTCCCCCACGGTGAGGGAGTTGAATAAAGCGGAGGACTGGAAGACCATGCTGTAGCGGTAGTCGCGCTCCGCGGCTTCCCTGGAAAAATCGTAAATGTCGTGTCCGTCGATGAAAATCTTCCCGCTGTCGGGCTTCTCGAGCTTGACGATATGCTTGAGCAAAACACTTTTCCCGGTGCCGGAGGGGCCGATAATGGAAAAAGTCTCGCCGGGAAGGATCTCAAGGTTGATTTTCCTGAGAACATGGTTGGCGCCGAATGACTTGTTCAGATCCACCACGCGAATGCCGACACCGTGGGATTCCTCGTAGTCGGATTGACACTCGCAACCGTCGAAAATCGATGCGCTAAATCCGTGGGTCAACTTGCTGAGGATCCCACTTTTAGGCTTGCCGTTTTTTCCGTTTTTTCCGTTTTTTGATGATCCGATCATGGGCACCTTGTTTTCACATCATCACGCGGGTCAAAAAGTAGTTTGCGACGAAAATCAGCAGGAAAGAGAGGACGACGGCCCGGGTGGTGGAACGTCCGATGCCCCGGGCGCCTCCGGTTGTCTTGAAGCCGACATAGCAGCCGACCTGGGCGACGATTCCGCCGAAGACCGTGGCCTTGAGCAACCCCTTGAGAATTTCCTTGTAGTTGAGAGCCTGCACCAGGTTGTCATAATAAACGGTGAAGGGGACATTGATCTTGGGGTTGACATGGGCCACGAAACCACCGCCGAAGATGCCTATAATAATGGTTAACACAACGAGAGCCGGAACCGCAACGAGGCAGGCAAGCAGCCGCGGCATGGCCAGATAGCGGACGGGGTTGATCTCCAGGGTTTTGAGGGCATCGATCTCCTCGTAGACCTCCATCGCCCCGAGTTCCGCGGCCATGGACGAGCCGATGCGTCCGGCCACCAGCAGGCAGGTCATGACCGGTCCCAACTCCTTGGTCATGGAGAGGCCGACGATCGCGCCGATGACGTCCTGAGTGCCGTAAAGAGCCAACTGCGTCCCGGTCTGCAGCGAAAGGACCATGCCGATAAACAGGGCCATTAGCGAAGCGATGGGAAGGGTCCCGATCCCAACCTCGCTCATTTGCCGGAAGATCGCGGGCAGGTTGCGGGGCGCCTCCTTGAAATAATAGACGGTTTCCACCAGCAGGGCTAGCATCTCGCCAGCGGTCTGGGCGGCATTTAAAATTTTTTTTCCGAGGGCTTCCAGCATCCCTTATCCTCGTATCCTTGGGCCTTAGCCCTTTCCGAGGGGCAGTCCCCAAGGCAGGTAAAACAGGTTGACCCTTCTACCCTCGGGGCCGCTGCGATATCTCAAAAGCCCCTTCAAAAGCGACCAGTCGACCCCTCGTTCCACGTCCCTCCTGAAAGAGAGCAGGGGGAAAATCTCCAGAGCCAGGTCATCCCCGCGGCGCTCCTTCCAGTAAAGGTTCCAAAGCAGGGAGGACATCTCGTTGCCGTGACGGTCCCATTTTCGCTGGTAAAGGCGCCACAGGGGCGACCAGTTGCGCTCGATGCCGCCGCTTTCTGGAAAGAAGGGCTCGAGGAGCGAAAGGGTGTAAAAATGGCTAACTCCGTCGTTCTCCTCATAGCTGAATAGTGGCCAAAAGGCAGTGCGTCTCTTATTCTTTCCGTCTTCCCCGTAGGTCTGCTCCTTCAGGTCCGAATACAGAAAAAACAGCACCCGGTCGCGCCTTCTTTGGTAGAACTCGGTCTCGGTCTCCTCGATTTTGTAAAGCGGCCAGAGGAACCAGCGCTTGCGGTACCCCTCCCCCCTCTCGTCGGCGTAAAAGGGAAGGAATCGCTGGATCTCCTTGTCTCCGCCTTCGGCGACCCGAAAGATGGGCCAGGGGAGATTCCATTCCTCGTATCCCTTGGCCCTGTCCTGAATGTGGCTGAAAAAGGGCCAGAGATAGGTCCGGGAAACCCGCTGCGGCGAGTCCTCCCCGAAAAAAAAGGGAAAGAACATTCTCTGGTGAAGGGGCGCTTCTGTATCCTGGGCCAGCCGGTAGTCGAAATAAAAGGGCCAGAGATAAAAGCGTTTTCTGTAAACACCCTCCTTTTGACTGGCCCCTGCCAGCGGCCAGAATTTCCAACCCGATTCGTTTTCCCCCTCTATGCGCGCTCCAATGGGCCACAGGACATTTGTCACCGTGGTGCCCTTCTTTTGGGTGCGGCTGTAGAGAGGGAAGAGAGCGAACTGAATCTCGTCCCTGCCGAACCGGTTGGTAATCTTGCCTCCCAGGGGAAAGATGGCAAGGTAACCCTCCCCCTCCTGGTCGGTTTTGCGATAGAACACAAAGGGAAAGAGGAGAAACTCGTCTTCCTGCGGGTCACCCATCCGGCCGAAGTCATAGTTGAGAAGGTGCAATCCCTGGAAGAAAGTCCGTTTCGGCTCCGCCTTGCGAGAAGCTAGAGGGTAAAGGAATTCGCTGTACCGGTATTTCCCCTCCGCGTTTCGGACGTGGTGGTAAAGAGGGCGCAGGCCGTAACGGGTCTCTTCCAGAGTCCTTTGATAACTGAAGAGAGGCCCGAGCAGGTGGAAACTGACAAAGTCGGAATCCTCGGTACGACGATAATCGATCAGGGGCCAGAGTGTGAGGATCTCTGCGTCCTGCCCGAGCGCAGAAGCAGGGGGCATGAAAAGCAGCACCCCTAAAAAGAAGGTCAGAGCAAGACGTCCCATCAATCCCCAAGCCGCAAAAAACAATTCTTCTAATCCATTTCAAATAATTAGAAATACTAACAGGATCACGCATCAAAAACAACCGGGTCTTTTCCCGACAGACCGATCCAATGCCTGAGATCGCCCTGTAGAAAAAACAGGATTCCCTGGCACCTCGCCGCGTCAGGCCCCGGGTCCGCCCTTCCCATTCCCGGGGCGATTCACAAGAGTCAGGATGCCGTATATCACCCCGGCAATAAAAAGAATAAAGACCAGGTCACCAATGCCGAAACTATCCATTTCAGATCCCTCCCCCGTCAATGATTCGGTCTTTGCCCTTGATGGCCTTTTCCATGTCCGGGTCGATCTCCAGAGCTTTTTCAAAGGCCTCGAATGCCCCGCCGAGATCGCCACCCTTTTCCCGGCATACCCCGAGAAGGTAAAAGAATTGAGGTGAAGAAAAGTTCTCCAAGAACACCCCTTCTTCCTCGAGCCGCTCAAGAATCTGGCGGGCGGTTTCAAAATCTTTTTCACCGCAGGCCTTAAGCGCCTCTCCGGCCGCTTCTAGATCGTCGATCAGCGGGTGGTCGGGGATTTCCTGCTGCAGGATCTGTTCGATGCGGCTCTCAAGGGCATCCCGGGTCGGGCCGGCCTCCAGTCGATCGACAACCCCCTGCCACCGGCGGGCGGCACCGGGGAAATCACCAAGGAAAAAATCGATCTGCCCGAGGTAGTTGAGGGTTGTGGGATCGTTGGGCAGATATTTGAGGGAACGCTGCAGGTAGCCGAGCGCCTTGAGGAGATCAAGACGGCAGTTGTCTAATTCGGAGAACATTGTGCCCACATCGAAAAAAGATATCCCGAGTCGCTGAAGCAGGCCGGGGTTTTCAGGATCGAGCAGGGAGAGAATTTTCATGTAGGTGATTTTGCGCCGCACATAGGGAGCGTCGACCTCTTTGTGCTCCAGCATGACGATCTGGGCTCCCATGTCTGCGATGAAGTGCGGAAAGGCATCCCTCAGCAGCCCTGCATAGACTGTATTGAACTCACAATCGGGAAACTGCCGCAGGTAATCGTACAGGCCCTGCCCGATGGCGTTGGAATCGGGCTCACCATCGGAGAGGTCTTCCTGTTTGACGGGAAGAGGGACCTTGGGCAAAGGGACTTCGTTCTGCTCGGGCCCGACCTCCACGGTGGCATCTTTCGGCGGCGTCCAGAGAACGAAATTCTGTGGGTCTAGGGATTTGACGTCCTGGTTCTCGTGCATCGGTTCGTCCTTTTCGGTGAAGAGAGTTCAGACCCGGTCGGCAAAGGTGTCAATCCCCGCATCAACACCGAGGGTCTTATATATTTTGACGCCGTCCCATGGCCGCTCCAGAATGCCGTCATGAATGGCCCAGCTGCGGCCCTTGACGGTCTTTTAGGAACCCTGCCTGCGGAAAGGGGTCGACCCGTCCAGACTCCGGAAGAGCGTTCCGCCGGGACGAAACTCTCGGTCAATCCAGAGCATAAGCTGTTTGCCGGTGATGTAATCGAAACCGTATTTCTCGTAGCGCAGGGCATTGTTGTACGACAGAGGCTCGGCCACGATCGTATCGATCCCGAGCGCATCGACAAACCGCTCGAACTGGGCGAAAAAGGGTGAGAACATTTTCAGCCCGGCGCGCACCTGGTTGGGGGAGAGGCCGTGGTTCATGGCCCCGACTTCCTCTGGGACGTTGCGGCGCAGGGTGCCGAAAGAGTTTTCCCGGCCCGAGGGATCGACGTCGATGTCGAAACGGGGGGCCGCCGGATCGTTGATCAGGCAGAAGGAGAGTTCAATCTGCCCATAGGGCGTGTCCGCAATTTCTACAAAGAAGACACAGTCCCTGTCCTCCGGATCCATCCGGACCTCGACCCGAGTCACCCCGAGCCCCGGGGGGCAGATGAACTTTACCTTGGATCGACCGTCCCTGCCACGAAGGTCTCCCGAATCGATCCCCAGGCGATCATAGATCGGCACCGGAATCAGAGCACGGTAAATGCCCTCCTTGGCACTCACCGGCAGACGGTTGATATCCCTCAACGAGAACAGGGGAAGACCGTCAGGGCCGAGCAGATGGGGGGTTCCCAGGCGGCTCATGGCGTTTCTCCGGGAGTCAGGCCGAACAGGGGGAAGACTCTCCGTTCGAGAAAAGCCAGGTGCTGCTCCAGGTTCGCTTGAGCCCGGGCGAAGTCATCGGGATGGGCCAGACGCGGCTCGTCCCGCAACAGGTCGCTGGCGTACCCGAGTTCTTTGAGCCTCCGGACAACCCGGCCGGGCAACCGGTCCGGCACCTCGATGCCCGCCATGATCGCCCAGACCAGGGTCCAGGTTCGAGCCACGTTGACTTCATCGTACCCCCCCCCGCCCAGAGCGACCCAGGGCAGTCCAGTGCCTGCAAAACTGCGGGCGGCATATTCGATGGCACCGGTGGTGCACTCAAGTCGGGTCAGGGGGTCGGTCCGCAGGCTGTCGACACCGAGTTGGGTGACGAGCACATCGGGCCGGTATCCCTCGATCAAGGGAAGAACGATTCTTCGAAAGGCCTGCTCGAATATGAGGTCGTCGGCATGGGCAGAGAAAGGCACGTTGATGGAGTACCCGTATCCTGCGTTGCGCCCCAATTCGTGGGTGAAGCCCGTCTGGGGGAAGAAATCGTCTCCGGTTTCGTGAAGCGAGATGGTCAGGACCTGGTCGGTATCGTAAAATGCCTCTTGGACCCCGTCTCCGTGATGGGCGTCGATATCGACATAGGCGACCCGAAGGCCCCGGTCCAAAAGACTGAGAATGGCGACCACGGCGTCGTTCAGGTAACTGAAACCGGAGGCCTTGGCCCGGTGAGCGTGGTGGTACCCCCCGGCGACATTGAAGGCAACCCGGCAATTCTCCTCAACGACCTGGCGGGCCGCCTCGAGGGTGCCCCCGCACCCCAGGCGGGACCATTCATATACGCCGGGGAAAACAGGATTCTCCACGTCTCCCAGGCCGTAAAGAAAATTGGCTCGGGGCGTAGCTGCGCGACTGAACTCCTTCAAGGTCTTCAGGTAGCCGGCATCGTGGTAGGACAGAAGGGCTTCCTCCGGGGCCCGCGGGCACTAGACGACGCGCGCTTCGGGCGGGGCAAGAAGCCCGAGTTCCCGAATCAGGTCATATGTCAACCGATAGCGCAGCACCTTGAACGGATGCTCCTCCCCGTAGGAGAATCCGCTGAAACGACTGGAGTAAATTAAAGCGCAACTGTCTTTCATTATTGTCCACCCACCACCTTTTTACAACTCTCCCCCTCCAAGGTCAACATTTCAAAACGATGAAGGCCAGGCCTTGCCTATTTATTGCTGTCTCGTACGAGAGAAAAAAAAAGGTGGAGCAAATAGCTCCACCTTTTTGCTTGCCCTCAGGCAAGCTGGATATGGTACGCCCAAGGGGATTCGAACCCCTGTCGCCGCCGTGAAAGGGCGGTGTCCTAGACCAGGCTAGACGATAGGCGCGTACGTTATGTTGGCCGGGTACGCCCGGTTGAATCTGGCTGGGGTGGGAGGATTTGAACCCCCGAATGGCGGAATCAGAATCCGCTGCCTTACCGCTTGGCGACACCCCAAAAACAGATGGATTTTTATCAGAGATGCCGACACGAAGTCAAGAGGAAAATTACGTCCTCCTCCTCCCGACTCAGGGAACCGCCAAAGTTCGCCTCAGAGCATTTCTAAAGCGCGCTGCAGCCGCCGCAAGGTCTCCTCCCGGCCGAGGACCACGGCCACTTCGTAGATTCCGGGACTCGCGGTCCCCCCGGCCAGGGCGACGCGAATAGAGGGGCCGAACTTGCCGAGCTTCAGACCGGTCTCTTCCATGACCGCCTTAAAGGCCTGGCCAATCCCCTCTTCGTTCCAATCGGAACTCTTTTCAAGGTGCCGGATCACTGTTTCGAGTACAGGGCGTTTGTCCTCGGTGAGAAACTTCGCGGCTGCCTGCTCGTCGTAAGCGAAGTCTTTCTGGAAATAAAAAGCCGCCCCTTGAGCCATCTCCAGCATGGTGCGCGAGCGCTCCCGAAGAGTTTTCACCACAGCCTGCAAATCGGGACCACCCCTCGGGTCGATCCCGTCGGCGGCGAGGAACGGCTCCAGCAGTCCCGCGAGGCGGGCGGGATCGCCGGTCTTGATGTAGTGGGCATTGAGCCACAGCAGCTTTTCCGGGTTGAACACACCGGCTGACTTGCCGACGTTCTCGAGGCTGAACTTTTCGACCAGGTCGTCCATGGAGAAGATTTCTTCGTCGCCGTGGGACCAGCCGAGGCGTACAAGGTAATTGACCATCGCTTCGGGGAGGTAGCCCATATCCTTGTAGGCCATGACCGAGGTCGCCCCGTGACGTTTCGAAAGTCGCGACTTGTCGGCGCCGAGAATCATCGGCACGTGGGCGAACTCTGGAACCGGGTAGCCGAGGGCCTGATAGAGGAGGATCTGCCGCGGGGTATTGTTGATGTGATCGTCCCCCCGGACGACATGGGTCAGGCCCATTTCGGCGTCATCGACGACGACCACGAAGTTGTAGGTCGGTGTCCCGTCGGAACGCTGGATGATCAAGTCATCGAGTTCCTCGTTGCTGAATGTGATCGGACCCTTGATCCGGTCTGCAAAGGACGTTTCCCCCTCCTGGGGAGAGCGGAAACGGACGACGAAAGGAACGCCCTGCGGCTGGTCCTGGCGGTTCCGGCAGGTTCCGTCGTACTTGGGCTTTCCGCCTTCGGCCATGGCGGTCTTGCGCTTGGCGTCAAGCTCTTCGGGGGTGCAGTAACAGCGATAGGCCTTGCCCTCGGCGAGAAGTTGGTCGACCTTGGCCCGGTAAAGGTCGAACCGCTCGGACTGATAGTACGGCCTCTCGTCGCTGGTGAGGCCCAACCACTCCATGGCCTGAAGGATAGCGTCGGTCGACTCCTGCGTTGACCGCGCGACATCGGTATCCTCGATGCGCAGTATGAAAGTTCCTTCCTCCTTGCGGGCCAGGAGGTAATTGAAAAGGGCGGTCCGGGCACCTCCGATGTGAAGGTAGCCGGTGGGGCTGGGGGCAAAGCGAACACGCAGCTTGGACATCTTGAACTCCCTTGGGCGGATTAAGTGGTGTTTGCGCCGGGCGGCCCCCGGTTCCAAAAGACAGGGGCCGCATTTTGAGCGACCCCGGATATTACCTGCAATCCCCGTAACCTGGCAACCCCTTTCCTGGAGAGGTCAAGTGATCACCACCCCGGCATATCCGACCACCTGATCGTTGTCCCCGGTGACGTCACCGGAATTGCCGTAATTCACCAGGGTGGCCTGACGGGCTCCGAGCCTGACTGAGGCGGCCAGCATGACGACGACGGGGAGAACTCCGCACATGCTTATTCCCCGGTTCCGAACCACCCGGTAGAGCCCCTCTGGGTCGAGTGCCTCGATTCTCTCGAGTGCCTGCATGTCCTTGGCCCGGGCGGTCTCGGACGATTCGTAGTGAGTCATGTCCGAACTGGCCACCATGAGCACCTCGTCGGGACAGGAACTCAAGACCTCCGCGAGGGCTTCCCCGGTCTGCAAAAGGCTGGAAAGGGACAGGGAGGCCAGGCAGATGGGGACGATCGAAGCACGGGGCGAGCGGACCTGAACAAAGGGCAGCTGGACTTCCAGGGAGTGTTCCATACGGTGGGCCGCCTCGTCGGCGACCAGGGCCGGACAGCGCGCGATAAGAGCACCGGTCAGTTCCTCGTCGATCAGCGACTCGCCGAGGGGAGTGGCCCACGCCCCGGCGCGGAACACAGCACCGGGCTGCCCCAAGCCATGATGATTCGGACCGAGGATAACGACCCGCCGGGGGACCTCGACCCGGGCAAAGGTCTGGCCGGCTATCGCCCCGGAATAAATGTACCCGGCATGGGGGGAGACGATTCCGAGAGCCGGGCGGGGCGGGACCTCCGAAGAGAGAAACCCCTTGACCATATCCCGTAGAGCGGTCGCACTTTCAGGATAGAACTGCCCGGCTACGACGGCTTTGCGATGCATGGCCTCTCCTTCGGGATGCAACGGTCACACGGTGATGATGCTTTCTGCGGCACGAGTCCCGATCGGTCAGAAAAAGGCGACCACCAACATGCGCAGACCGACCAGGACCAGCAGAAGGGCGAAAACTCTTACGAGTCTATCATGGGTGAAACTCCCGGCAACCTTGACTCCGACTCGGGCGGAGACCATGGTGACGGGGGCGACGAGGGCGGCAACGAGAAGGTTGACATAGCCGAGAGAAAAAGGCGGCAAGAGGGGACTGCCCCAGCCGTGGATAACGTAGGAGAGTGCCCCGAAAAAGGAAGAGATGGCAATCAGGGCGCTTGAATTGCCGACCGCAAGGTGAATGGGCAACTGGAGAAGAATGACCATCAGCGGAACGGCGACCACGCCGCCTCCGACACCGAAAAACGCAGAAAAGACTCCTCCCCCCAACCCGACCGCGATCAGGGTAGGGCGAGCTGCCGGTGTGATCCGTTCGGGAGGAAGGCGGGGATGGAAGAGAAAGAGCTTCAGAGCTACGGTGATTTGCATCAGTCCGAAGAGCCACTTGAGCCAATCTCCCGGCAAAAAGGCGGCCAGGGTTCCCCCGGAGAATGCCCCTACGGCCCCCCCGATGGCCAGGTAGAAGACCTGGTGCCATTCGACGTTCCCCCGTTTGCAGTGACCGAGGGTGCTGCTCAGAGCGGTGGGGATAATAATGGCGAGACTGGTCCCGAAGGCGGCATGGACAAGGTGGGCGGAAGGGAATCCGGCGGCGGGAAAACACCAGAGGAACAGGGGCACCAGAATGATGCCTCCCCCGATGCCCAGGAGGCCGGCAAGAAAGCCGGCCAGGGATCCGAGCAGGGTGAACATCACTAGGATGAAGGGTGAAAAATGCTCCATATCGACCCGGCAAAGAAAAAAGCCAGCCCGAGGGGGCTGGCTTTTTTTAGTTGGAGGCCCCGACCAGATTCGCACTGGTGATGGAGGTTTTGCAGACCTCTGCCTTACCACTTGGCGACGGGGCCGACATATAACTGTTTGTGCCGTAAAAGCCCGGTATTGATACCAGATCGCCCAAGGGGTGTCAAGGGAAAATCAGGAACAATGCAGGGCGGGATGCAGTTCTTACCGGACGCGTTCCTTGCCCCTTTTCCCCGGCCCCGAAGAGGAGTCTTCGGGTTTTGCTTTCCGTTTGGGGGCGAAGAAAACCCTCTGGAAAAGAAGCAACGGGACAGAGGGTGTGAAAAATTTAAAGTCGCAGGAAAAACCTTCAGGCAAAAACCGCGAGATTTCTCAGGATCTCGTCTTGGGGCACCCCATCGACGAGGATGCCTCCACCCTCGAGAAGCGAAACCAATTGGGAAAGACTGGCGTTTTCCCCGTTAACGACCACTTCTCGTTTTTCAGTGGCTAATTCCAGGACCGTTTTCCAATCCTGCTGGCTGATTCGCTGATCCTCAAGGGCCCTGTTCAAAACCTCGAGCAGTTGCGCCATGCCGAGCCTCCCTTCAAAGATACAACAAAAGAATGATAGCTTAAGGATGCATCGATGGTTCAATGATATCATATCTAAGTCGAGGGTCCAGTTGACCGAAACCTGTTCATAGGAGGCAAAAGGATGAAAACCCGTCAGAAGGTTTTCGATTACGAATACGAGGAAGTCCTGGACCCCAGGACGAGGGAACTGATTCGGGTCGGGTGTGCGGTGGCGGTGGGATGCCCCGACTGACTGGCCAAACACTTCGCGGTCGCGAAGCAGGCAGGTGCCAGCGAGGCGGAACTCAAGGAAGCCATGGCTTATGGGATGCTCGCCCCTTCGGGTCGGGCGAAAAATTTCGTTCTGCGCATGACGGAGGAATTGGGCCTGGAGGATTGATGAATGCCCCGCTGGCCGATTCAGGCCACTTCCCACCAGCCGTCAAATAAAGGGAAGTAGAGTGCTGTGCGAATCGTTCGTCCAAGCTCCAGGCTGCGAAAAAGGGCGCCATAGGCGGCAAGCTGGCCAGCGTATATGGTTCCCTGCTCACGCAGAAACGCCTCCTGCCCCTTCTCCGGACAGGGCGTCGTCTTGTAGTCGATCACCCAGCGGACCCCATCGTCGTCGACAAAGGTTCGATCGATCACGGCATGAACGAGTTGGCCATCAACCATGCCAGAGAGGGCCGACTCGCTTTCGGCATCGGAGCGGTCCCCGAGAATCCACCGTCCTCTCGTGCTGGCGAGGGCCGTGCACAGAGCATCGACGACCTTCCGAACGCCGCTGGGAATTTCGGACGCCGGCACGCCGAGGGCGTTCAACCGGCGGGCGATTGCCGTCTCATCTCCCCTCACCCTCTCTGCCGACCACCTTCCCAGCCCTTCCCGGGCAATGCGTTCCAGGTAGGCATGGCTCACCGTCCCCACGTGGCGGGCCGTTTCGGCCTCCCACCCGGAGAAGGGATCCCCTCGCAGGTCAGCCTCTCTGCGATCCGAGGGCTGGCTGACAGCCCCGCCGACCTGGATCCGGGCGGGCACAAGTTGGGGCATAGCCCAGTCGCACGGCAGGCGGAAGATCCGGCTCCCTCCCCTTCCCTCTTCTTTTGAATCCGAAGGGTTGTCCGGAGCGTCTGCCGAGGCGAATCGACTCTCGACCGCCGGCCATAGCTTCTTTAACAGGGACCCGGAGGAAGGACTGAATTCCCCCTTCCCGTTGAGCTTCGCATGCCCGAGGAGGTGAAGGCGCTTCCTGGCGCGGGTCGCGGCAACGTAGAGCAGCCGGGTGACCTCCAGATCTTCCTTTTCACGCTCGAGGCGTCCGATGGCCTCATAGATCGGATCCTTGGCCGATCCGTCCCGGGGCGAGACCGGAGCGAGAAGCAAGCCGGAATCCGGATGTTCAAGCCAACGCATCAGGGGTTTGTCGCCCCCTGCCGGTGGGCGGCCGAGGCCGGGGAGGATAACGGTGTCGAACTCCAGGCCCTTCGATTTATGAATGGTCATGACCTGCAGCCTGCCGTCGGCACCCGAATCGGAGGCGGCAAAGAGTTTCTTTACGCTTTCCTCGAGGCCGTCGAGAGACAAAAGGTCCCCGCCGTGGTCGAGTTTCTCCATGAGGGAAAAGACCATCTCGACGTCTTTGGCGCTTCCAGAACCGCTGCATGCAGGGCCCCCAAGAGCCAGCCAGCAGCCTTCTACCAGACGCCGCAGACCGACTGCGCCGCGCCGGGCCACCCCGAGAGAAAGAATTCCCTGAACCCGTTCGGCCCTCTCGCGACCGTCTTCGGAAAGACGGCTTTTCGCCTCGGGATCACGCAGCAGAGCCGGGACGGTCTGCGAGGGTTCCTCTCCGCACAAGGCGTACAGGTCACGGAGAAGGAGACCGCACCATGGCGCGCGCAGCACCGACAGCCAGGAAAGACGGTCCGCGGGATGAAGCAGAGCCCGGGTCAGGGCGAGGATATCTCGAACCGCGGGCCGGCATCCGAGCAGGTCGATATCCTTGGCGCTGTAGCGCAGCCCCTCCTCTTTCAGGGCCATAAGGATTTCCGGAAGATGGGTGCGACCGCGAACGAGCACCGCGACCGTTCCGGCACTGTCTCCCTCGAGGGCCCTGCGGGCCAGGGCCGCGACCTGTTGCCCCTCTGCAAAATCGTCCCGGTCGGAAAAGGGATGGACGCAACAGGAGGGCCCTTCGAGCCGACCGTGCACCGCGCTGGCCGGGCTGTAGACGATCCCCCCGAGGGCCTCGTCCTCGCGGTCGGGGAAGAGATCGGCAAAGGTTCGATTGACCCAGGAGACAATTCCCTCCTGGGAGCGGAAATTTGAGCTCAGGGTCAGCGCTTCGAGGGCCACCGACCCGATGCCTCTTTGGCGTGCGCGTAAAAAGAGCCCGACCTCCGCCTCGCGAAAAAGATAAATCGACTGCATCGGATCGCCGACCAGAAACAAGGTGCGGCCGTCGCCCGGAGACCATCCTGCGGTGAGATTCTCCAGGAGCTGAAACTGCAGCCATGAGGTGTCCTGGAATTCGTCGACCAACAGATGGTTGATCCTGGCGTCGAGCATGAGAAGGAGCTCTGATGGGTCCCCCGCGGCCGAAAGGGAATCGAGGGCTCCCATGGCGATAGCGGCGAAATCTGCGCCGCCCTCTTCGCGGAAAACCAGCCACAGCTGGGCGGCGGCCAGGGGGAGAAGATCGACGAGGGCTTGAAGAATCTGCCACTGATCGTCCGGGTAGGCCGTTGGCGGGAGTCTCCGTATTTCGCCGAGCAGGCTCTCGGCCCGAGGCGTTGCACTCAAGCGATCGAGGAGTTCCTTCATCCTCTCCTTCATGGAGGTCGCCTCACCTTTGCCCGGCGGGAAACCGCAGTTCCTGTCGAGACGCTTGCGCAGGGCGTCCCCGGCGGTCAACAGGAGGTCGGCCAGCCCCTTCCAGCACGGCAGGTCTTCCGATGACCTCCCTGGAAAGGTCTCAAGGCCGTCAAGAGATGCCAGGGGACGCTCACCGCCAGGGAGCCGGGTGGCGGCATAGCGGGCGAGTTGGATAAGTTCGTCCCGCAGATCTGCGGGAATGGTTCCGGCAAGCTCCCCCAGCCTGCCCTCCACCAGGCTCCGAAGGGATCCCTCCAGGCTCTGGCGCCAGAGGGCGTGCTCCTTCTTTCCAAGATGGCGCAGCCACTGGTCCCGCCGCCGCAGCATGCTGACCAGCAGGTCCCGGAAAAGGTCCATTCGGTTATCGAGATGAGAGAGGACCGTCGCCACCTCGGCGCCCCCCCGTCCCCCGGAACCAAGCTCGGCCAGGGTTCTTTCGGCCGCCTGCCGGTAAAGGGGCTCCGGGTCTTCGCACACCTTTGGCATCGCCCCGAATCGTGAGACCCAGGGCATGCGGCGGACAAGAGAAGCATTGAAAGAGTCGATGGTCTGAATGGTCAACAGGGAGGGGGTCTCCGCAAGGTGCCAGCCGTTCTCCCTGTCCCGCTCCAGGGCTTTTCTGGCCAACTCCCAGGTACGGGCTTCGTGGGCGGCGGCCGGGCGATTCTCTTCGGCCATTTCGAGGGCCTTCAGAAGGCGGGAGCGCATCTCGCCGGCGGCCTTGCGGGTGAAGGTAATGGCGAGGATTTCCTCGGGACGGCGCACACTGCCGAGCAGGGCGAGAAAACGCTGGATCAGCAGTTCGGTCTTTCCGGAACCGGCGGGGGCCTGAACGATGAACGAACGGCTCGGGTCGACCGCGACCTCCCTCTCTCGGGCGTCGGCAATGGGTGCGGGTCCGGCATTCATTCGGCGTCCTCCGCGAGAGAATCGAGATCATCAATGCGACAGAAGCCGTGGAGATCGCAGTAAGCGCAGGCCTTCTTCGGATCGACGGGATCGACCCCTGCCACGCCCTCCGAGAACTCCGTCCCGAGCTCTCCCAGCTGACGTCGCCACCTGGCCAGAAGGTCGCTCCAATCGCCGACCCCGTGCTTTTCCGAAAACTTTGAATCGGCGAGCGCCGCGACGTTCGGCAAAAGCCCGGACTCCCGGGCAACCCCCTTGAAAGTGCATTCCCCCTGTCGCACGTTGGCAAAGGCAACCCCGGCAAGGTTGCCCCTGTCGCCGCCGACGCCGTAGACCGGCAGCTGGGGTTCGAGAATGCGCTCGCCGAGCAGATCGTCGGGATCGACCCGGCCGGTTTTGTAATCGAGGATGACCCGGCTGCCCCCGGCCATATCGTCGATGCGGTCGACCTTGGTGTTTATGGTGAGCCCACCGAAGGATTCCCTATGCTCGACTTCGAGTTCTTTGACGACAAAGGCCGGTCTCTCTCTTTCCACTTTCACAAGCCACTCCCCCACAAGGGCTGCCAGACGGCACCGCTCGATCGCCAGAAGGGGTTCGGATGCCTCCTGCCCCCACTCAGAAAAGATCTCACTGAACGTGGCCTCGATGCACTCGGAGATCCGTTCAAACAGTTGGGCTTGAGAAAGGCAACAGAGGGCGGCATGGTCCCCTGTCCGTTCCCAGAACCTCTCCAGCACAGTGTGCAAAAGGGTTCCCCGGGTGCCGAGGTCTAGGCCGATTTCCGGTCGATCGAGGGCCCTGGCTGCGAGCCGATGATGGGCGAAGGCGCGAAAAGGACATAGAGCCTGGTCCTTGAGCAGGCCGGTGCCGCCTGTGGCGATCTCTGTCGCGCCGAGGGGAGGTCCTTGCCTGTCGACGATCCCCTCGAGGGGGACTGCCTGCGCCCGGACAGCTTCTTCCGGGTCATGGCAAGGGGCGAGAGGAACCTCTCCCTCATCGATCCAACCGATAAGGGGGCTCGGTCTCAAGTCCCGGTCCCCCTCCCGGCAGGGGTGGCTCAGGATCACTCTCGGGGCCCCGGCGAAAAGCCTGGCGCTGAGACGACGGGCAAAGGCGAGTTCCCGCTCAGCACTGGCGTGGGGCATCCCCAAAGTGACCTGAAGATGGACCGGAAGAAAGGGGTTGGGCCGCGGGTGAGCCGGCAGGGCATCCTCTGTGAGCCCCATCACCCAGAGGTGATCGAACTGCAGGCCTGCCGCCTCGAGGATGCCGACCACCTGCACCGGGCCCGCCGGCGATTCGGGTTGAAAATCGATTTCGGAAGCGAGCCGGCGCAGCAGTGACAGGGCCTCTTCGCGCCCGAGGTCCTTGCAGACAGGCTCCAGAGCGACCATCGCCGGCAGCAGCTTTTCCCGCCATGCCTTGAAAATCTGGAACTCGAGGCTGCCCAGGGGACGGTCCCCCGGCCAGCCGACCCCCTGGAGCAACCGGGAGAAGCGGTTCACCCATTCGCCGGGAGGACACTTTCCCCTCTCCCCGAGGCTTTTCTCCAGGACAGCACATATTTTGGCCCAACGCGCCAGTCCCTTCGTTTCCCTCTCCCCTTCGGCGAGTCCCTTCATCCTCTTCAGACTCACCTTCCGGGCGCCGAAACGCCGCAGCCTCCCCTCGAGCGTGGCCCGGCTGAAAGACTCTGCCTGGCTGCCGCCAAGGTAGGGGGTGCGCAGCAGGAAGCTGATCGTCTCCAGGGGGGAGGAAAAGCCTGCGCCGAGAATCTCCAACGCCGCCACGACCAGCCCCTGCTCGGAAAGCCGGGTGCCGAGGGAAAGACTGAACCGGGTCTCATCTTCGGCGAGGCCAACAAGGCCTTCCGGATCGATTTCCGCGCGAAATAGCCGCTCCACCAGGGATCGGTATCCCTGCAGGTCGGGAACGACAATGCCGATCCTTTCTTCTCCGGCATCGAGCAGGTGACGAACCCAGCGAGCAGCACGCCGCACTTCCTCCTCGACATCGGTGCACGGCATCCGCACGAGCTCTCCTCTCGGTTCGATGGGCGGAGGGAACTCCTTTACGACGCTCCCGGCGGCGCTGAAACCGGCGATCAGGCCGGTTACCCTGGGAGGCAACTCGTCGAAACCCGCGAGGAGCACCCGCCCCGGCGCGGCTAATTCACCCTGCTCCACAGCGGCGCATGCCCTGCCCGGAAGATCGGCGGCATCGAGCCACCCGCCCTTCCCGCACGCCTCCAGGTATCGTTTGCGCCAGCGAACAAAGGCACGATGATCATCGCTCAAGGGCAGCCCCGCCATGTCGGCATCGTACTCGACGAGCAGCTGGTGGGCTTCCATCGCCCGCCTCGCTGTGGCGGATACTTGAAGCAGTCCCAGCTCAGAGGCAGCGGAATCGTCCTCGACCGCCTGCTCCCACAGGCGCAGCGCTGCAAAACCGTCGAGCAGGCGGGCCTCCTCACCGAGTGAAACCAGGGCCTGGCGCAGCCAGGCGTCGAAGCTGATAATTGCCGGAGCCCGCCAGGTCATTTTTCCCAGCGATGCCATGCGAACATAGAAAAGGGACAGGAGATGGCGAGCGAGCCGCTTATTGACGGTAAGGACGAGTGCTCCTCCGGCGGCTGCATCGAGGATTTCAAGGTTATGATCTTTCATATCGCTCTCTGTCGGGCCGCCGAATGTGCAGGCGTACCTACGCACCTGTTTACGCTCCGATCATTGTCGGCCCCGCTCTCCCCCTTCGGGGTGTGAACAGGCCAGACAGCCGGAGCGGAAGACCCGATCTCCCCTATAAACGCAATGGGCCCGCGAAGCTATTCGCGGGCCCATTTTCGTTTTTGGCGGCCCCGACAGGATTCGAACCTGTGGCCTACCGCTTAGGAGGCGGTCGCTCTATCCAGCTGAGCTACGGGGCCTGAAAGGCCACCCTTTATATCGCAGGGCCCGATCCATGGCAAGACCAAATTAAAACTTGAGCAGGCTGAAGACCTTCCCCTCCGGCAACCGCTTGCGTCCCTCGAGAAATTCCAGTTCCGCCATTAAAGCGCATTCGACGACTTCGGCGCCGAGTTCCTCGACCAGGTCGACGACGGCAGCCACGGTCCCTCCGGTCGCCAGCAGGTCATCGGCAACGATGATCCGGTCTCCGGCCTTGAAGGCATCTTCGTGGATTTCCAGAGTGTCGGTGCCGTACTCGAGCTGGTAGGTTTTTTCCCGGGTCTTGTAGGGCAGCTTTCCCGGTTTGCGCACCAAGGTGATTCCGGTGCCGAGCTTATAGGCCAGCGCCGCACCGAGAATAAAGCCCCGAGCCTCCACCCCGACAACCTGGTCGATTTTTTCACCGACGTGACGGTGAGCGAGAAGATCAATCATGCGGTGAAAACTCCTGGCATCGGCCAGGAGTGTGGTGATGTCCTTGAAGACTATCCCCTTCTTTGGAAAATCGGGAATATCCCGGATGATATTTTTCAGCTCTTCCAAAACCTACTCCTCCTCAGTCTTCTGGCTACTCCCCGGGCTAGTCCGCCTCCTCGGGGGTATTCTCTCCGGCGGCCTGCTTCTCTTCCATGATCATGCGCAACTTATCAAGGCTCTTCGCTTCGATCTGACGAATCCTCTCCCGGGTCACTCCGAATCGCCGCCCGATAGTGTCAAGGGTCTGGGGTTCGCGATCGTCGAGTCCGAAACGCAGGGTGAGAATCTCCCGTTCATTCTCGCTGAGGGTTTCAAGCCATTCGGTAACGTGGGCGAACTTGTTGAGACCCTCGATCAGGTCGGACGGGTCGACGGCATTGGGGTCCTCGATGGTATCCATCAGGCTGTAATCGTTGCTCTCGCCCATTGGATGCTCAATGGAATAGGTCTTCTTGACCAGAACCATCAGGCGCCGGATATAGGCGGGTTCGACTCCCATGGCATCGGCCACTTCTTTGACATGGGGCTCACGATTGTATTTGTGGATGAGTTCGCGGCTGACCTTGATCAATTTATTAATGTCGTCGGAGACGTGAACGGGCA
The DNA here is from genome assembly GCF_002868845.1 of Desulfuromonas sp. Taxonomy (NCBI): domain Bacteria; kingdom Pseudomonadati; phylum Thermodesulfobacteriota; class Desulfuromonadia; order Desulfuromonadales; family Desulfuromonadaceae; genus Desulfuromonas; species Desulfuromonas sp. The sequence goes on along the minus strand of NZ_PKUB01000052.1, from coordinate 27,593 downwards.
GGCGGATGGTGCGGCTCTGGTTGACGAGGGCCCGTTCAATCGATTGGCGAATCCACCAGGTGGCGTAGGTGGAAAACCTGCACTCCTTGCTCAGCTTGAAGCGCTCGACCGCCTTGATGAGCCCCATGTTCCCCTCTTCGATGAGATCCAAAAAGGGCAACCCGCGGTTCATGTAGCGTTTGGCTATCTTGACCACGAGGCGAAGGTTGGACTCGATCATCCTCTCCCGCGCCGCCATGTCGCCTACGGAGATGCGCCGGGCCAGCTCCTTCTCTTCGTCGGCTGTCAGCAGGTTGGTCTTTTGAATTTCTTTGAGATAGAGCTTGATGGCGTCATCGGAATGATCGTCCAAAGCAGCCTTCCGCTCCTTGGCCTCCTCCTCTTCCTTCTCCTTGTTCTTGGCGACTTCCTGGAACTCGACGGCCTCTTCTTCGGCCTCCTCAGCTCCCATTTCAAAATCGTGGCACTCGAATTGGCTTTCGTCCATGGTCGGAAAATCCTCCATGAGGTTAGAAGGGAGAAATGATTACGAAAGTCTAAGAGATGACCTGTTCTATGGCAAGAAAAAAATCGGGTTGACGGCCTTCTTGCCTCGGCGGATTTCAAAATGAAGCCGGGGGGTTCCTCCTCGGGGGGGGAGGCCGGAAAGAGCGATTCTCTCCCCTTGGCTGACGAATTTCCCGGTCTCGACGAGGTTCTTCTGATTAAATCCGTATACGGTGTAGAACGACTCGTCGTGTTCCAGGATGATCAGATTGCCGAAACCGGCGATGCCGTTGCCGCTGTAGATCACCTGGCCCGCGGCTGACGATAACACGGGGGTGCTGAGCGGTGTTCCGATTTCCAGCCCCTTGCTGATTTCAGTCGTCCCCTTGTCGAAACTTCTCAGGATTTTGCCTCGCAGAGGCCATGAGAACTTCCCCTTCTGAGTAGCGACTGCAGCCTTTGGGACGGTTTTTGGGGGCGCTTGGCGGGGCGGAACCTTTTGGCCTTTGCTTTGGTGGGCTTTAGGAGCGGCGCGAACCTGCCTCGGAACGGCGGCAACCTTGCCGGGACTGGCCGCAGTGGCCTTTGCCCCTTTCTCTGGGGACTTGACCGTGGATGGGACCTCTTTGAGACGGCTGGCGCCGGGGACGAACAACCGCTGCCCGACTTCCAGTCTGGTGGGGTCGCTGATGCCGTTGAGACGAGCGAGGTACTTCTCGTTCACCTCGTAGGTACGGGCGATGCGGTAAAGGGTCTGCCCTTCACGAATGGTGTGGTGGATACCGCTCGGCCTGGAGCATCCCCAGTTCAACACCGCCGTCAGACAGGTCAACAGAAGAATTTTGCTCAAATTCCGATTCAAAGCCAATTCCGTAAAGTCCCGTTTAATCCAACCTAGCCGGCAGGCCCCACGCCCGTCAAGAAGGAACCGGCGACAGGCTCCCGTTCAGATCCGACATAGAAAGGGTCCGCCCATGCTGAAGGGCATAAGCCTAAAGAAAAACATTTCAGTGCCCCACAAACTTAATGACAACAAAACCGAGAATCAGGAGGGCAACGAAAATCAGGCTCAGAATGTTGAAGTATTTCTCAATAAAATTGCGGGTTGCCGGACCGAACCGGTAGATAATCGCAGCCACGAGAAAAAACCTCAGACTTCGGCTCAGCAGGGAAGCGAAGAGGAAGACAGCGAAGTTGATGTGAAAAACCCCGGCTCCGATGGTGATGACTTTGTACGGGATGGGGGTGAATCCGGCAGTGAATACGGCCCAAAAGTTATAGGTGACAAAAAGATCCTGGACGCGGGCGAAGACCTCGGGGGTAAAGCCCGGAATAAAACGAAAAAAATAACCGGACACGACCCCCCAGAGCCCCATGCCGATGCCGTAACCGACCACTCCTCCCAGAACTGAACCGAGGGAGGCGATGAGGGCAAAGCGAAAGGAGCGCGCCGGGACGCTGATACAGAGGGCAAGGAGAAGGACGTCGGGAGGGATGGGGAAAAAGGACGATTCGGCAAAGGCCAGAAGAAAGAGAGCGATTGCACCGTATGGGGTGTCGGACCAGTGCAGAACCCAGTCGTACAGCCGCCGCATCAGCCTCATTTCAGGCCCCCTCCCGCCATCCGAAGCGGCCGATCAGGGGCACGAAACGGCAGTCCTGAAGTTCCTCCTCGACGTAATCCTGCTCGCCGAGGCGGCTGACCCGGCGCAGAACCTGCTTGTCGCGCCCGCCAACGGGAACGACCAGCCGACCCCCGATGGAAAGCTGCGAAAGGTAATCGCTCGGGACGGACGGGGCGCCGGCGGTGACGATGATGGCGTCGAAGGGAGCAGCCTCCTCCCAGCCACAGGTGCCGTCGCTGACCCGAATGTGGACCTGGGCGCAACCGATCGAATCGAGGATGCGCCGAGCTTTGCGGGCGAGGTCGGGGAGGCGCTCCAGAGAATAAAGCTTGGAGACGATTTGGGCCAAAATGGCTGTCTGGTAGCCCGACCCGGTTCCGATTTCAAGAACCCTCTCTACTCCGCTCAACTGCAGTGCCTCGGTCATGGCGGCGACAGTAAAAGGCTGGGAAATAGTCTGTTTCTCGCCAATGGGAAGTGGGAAGTCCCCATATGCCTGGTCCCAGAAGGCCTCCTCGACGAAAAGATGACGGGGGACCTGAAGCATGGCATCGAGAACCAGGGGGTCGGTGATCCCTTTCGCGCGGATCTGTTTCTCCACCATTCTGCGCCGGGCTATTGAATAATCCATGACACTCCTCAGGATTCGGGCTCGGCGGGAAAATCGGTCACAGCATCCAGCCCCCAGGATTCCAACTGCTCGAAAGAGCGGTAGTTGGTCAGATCGAGATGCAGGGGGGTAATCGAAACGTATCCGGCATGCACCGCGTGAAAATCGGTCCCCTCCAGATTATCAAACCCCATCTCGCCGCCTCCGAGCCAGTAGTACGTCTTGCCCCTCGGGTCAATCTTCTCCACGACCGTTTCACCGTAGCGCCTTTTACCCTGCCGGGTCAGTTTGAAGCCGCGGGGCTCGGCCGCCGGGAAATTAATGTTGAGAAAGGTGTCGGGAGGCAGTCCCTTTTCCACGATGCTGCGGGCCAGGAAAAGGGTGAGTCGGGCGGACCGGTTGAAGTTATCGCTTCCGAACGACTCCCCGTCCAGAGAGACGGCCATGGCGGGAACGCCCATAAGGGTCGCCTCCATGGCTGCGGAGACGGTGCCCGAATAGGTGAGGTCGTCCCCCATGTTGCCCCCCCGGTTGATTCCAGAGACCACAAGGGCCGGACGTTCCTGGAGAAGACCGTGGACCCCGAGGTTGACGCAGTCAGTGGGAGTGCCGTCGACGGCGAAGATGTCGGGACGAATCTCTTCGGCTCGGAGGGGAGAATGAAGGGTAAGTGCATGACTGACCGCGCTGCGCTCGCGGTCCGGGGCCACGACCACGACACGGCCTAAGGCGCAAAGGCTCTTTGCCAAGGCGCGAATCCCGGGAGAAAAAACCCCGTCGTCGTTGGTGACCAGTATCAGCAAAAAACCTCGCCGGCGGTCGCCTGGTGGAAGGGAATTCAGGCTTCAGAAGGGCCTTCTGGCTCGGAGTTCAATGACCGGCGCAGTGCCTGCAGTTCCCGGCGCACCTCATCGAGGAGGGCACGTTCCGAACCGTGGGACGACGGCAGCGCCCCCTGTTCTTCGATCGCGCCCCCCCGCAGCACCCGTTTGGCACCTGCGATGGTAAAGCCCTGGTTGTATAAAAGGTCCTTGAGCCGGAGGACGAGTTCGATGTCCTTTTGCCGGTAAAGGCGCTGCTTGGAGCGGCTCTTAACCGGCCGGAAAGACCCGAATTCGCTTTCCCAGTAGCGCAGAACGTGCGGTTTCACGCCGGTAAGGTCGGCGACCTCGCCAATTTTGAAATACAACTTGTCTGGGATCTGGATGTCCATCGCCAGCGCTGAAGTCAGCCTGAGGAAGCCGGCCTACCCTTCGCCATTGATGGCCGTTTTCAGAACTTGGCTGGGTTTAAAGGTGAGAATCCTGCGGGATGAGATTTCGATCTCTTCGCCGGTCTGCGGATTGCGACCGCGACGAGTTGCCTTCTCCTTGACCACAAAGTTACCAAAACCGGCGATTTTGATCTTTTCACCCGCCTCGAGATTGAATTTCATCAGGTCGAAAACCTCTTCAACGATCTCAGCGGATTCCTTTTTGGAAAAACCCGTTTTTAAATATACATTTTCGACAAGGTCCGCCTTGGTCATATCTCCCCCCGTCCCGAAGGATACAGGTTATTGAATTTACGCGCTTTTATATCATATGAATTTTCGGTTTTCAATAGCTTTTTTCACCGAACCTGAGCTTCGAGCTTTTTACAGAGGGCTTTTATGAGCTTTTCGTGAGCCGCATTGATTTCATCATCGGTGAGGGTCTTCTCGGCACTGCGGTAACGCACCCGCAGGGCAATGCTCTTCTTGCCCTCTGGAATCCCCTTACCCCGATACAGGTCGAACAGGACGACATCCTCCACCAATTTGCCTTTGGCGCCTTCGAGCACATCGAGAAGCCTCTGCGCGGGAACCTCTTCGTCCAGCAAAAGAGCGCTGTCCCGTTCCGTATCCGGATAACGGGACAGGGGACGGAAGCCGGGCCGCTCTCCGGATGCCTTCAGCAGGGCCTCAAAGTCGAGATCAAGAAGAAAGACCGGCTGGTCGATGCCGAAACTTTCAAGAGTCCGGGGATGAACTTCCCCCAGGGTACCCAGTTGAGATGCCTTGACAGAAAGGGAGCAGCTCTTGCCGGGATGAAGAAAAAGTTCGCCGGCATCACTCTGCCACTGAACTCCGCTAAGGGAAAAGCTCTCCAGGAGAGTTTCTGCCACCCCCTTGAGGTCGAAGAAGTCGACTTTTTCTGCGCCCTGGGCCCATCCCTCCGGTTCGCGGCGCCCGCAGAGGGCGGCCACCAGCCGCAACCCCTCTTCGGGAAGTTCTTCGCCTGCGAGGGGTCGAAAAACAGGACGCAATTCGAAAAGGCGCAGATCCCCCAACCTGTAGGCCAGGTTGCGGGAAACATTCTCCAGGAGGCTGGGCACCAGGCTGGTGCGCATCACCGACTGATCCTCGTTGAGAGGGTTGAGAATACGGACCGTTTCGCGACGTGAGTCATCCCCAGCCAGGCCCAGCTTGTCCCAGGCTCCCGGTGCGATGAAGGAGTAGTTGGTCACCTCGGAGAAACCGGCCCCCACCATGGCCTCACGAACCGAGGAGACCCCGCGCTGGTGTTCGGCGGGCTGGTGGCAGATCATTCTCCCGGCCGGCATGGTGACCGGAATGCGGTCGTAGCCGTGAAGCCTTGCAACTTCTTCGATCAGATCGATTTCGCGCTCAAGGTCGGGACGAAAGGTCGGAACGGTGACATAGACGGCCTCGTCTTCACGATCGGTCGCCGGTTCGGCCTCAAGGCCGATGGAACGCAAAAGCCGAAGGACCTCCTGTTGTTCGAGATCGAGTCCGAGGATCCGGTTGGAGCGCTGGACCTCCAGGGAAATCCTTCTCGGCTCAATCCGGTTCGGGTAGATATCGATCACTCCCCGGGCGATCTCCCCGCCGGCCACCTCATGGATCAGGGATGCCGCTCGATCGAGAGCGAGGGGCACCATGTCCACATCCGCACCTCGCTCGAAGCGATGGGAGGATTCGCTGTGGATGCCAAGCCGTTTGCTGGATCGCCGGATGCTGACGGGGTTAAAATAAGCGCTTTCCAGGAGGATGTCTGTGGTCTCGGGCTGAACCTCGGAGTTTTCTCCTCCCATGATGCCGGCGAGAGCCACGGGACCGACGCCGTCGCAAATGGCAAGGTTGTAGCTGCCAAGGATTCTTTCAGCGCCGTCCAAAGTATTGAAGGCCTGCCCTTCCTGGGGTCTGCGCACGACGATGCGCCCTTGGCGAAGCAGACTAAAATCAAAGGCGTGAAGCGGGTGGCCCAGTTCCATGAGCACGTAGTTGGTCACATCGACCACGTTATTAATCGAGCGCTGGCCAACGGCTTCGAGGCGGCGAACCAACCATTCGGGCGAAGGCCCGATTCGGACACCGCGAATCAGGCGTGCGGCATACCGGGGGCACAGGCCCGCCTCTTCCACAGAGACCGAGGTCAGGGAGTCGATGGACCCGCCACCCTCCTCCACGACAACGGAGGGCATCTTCAGGGGTTTGCCCACCATGGCAGCGACCTCCCGAGCGACACCGAGGAGGCTGAGGCAGTCGGGACGGTTAGGCGTCAGGCCGATCTCATAGCGGACGTCCTTGAGGCCGAGGGCTTCGAAAACCGGCTGTCCCAGGGGCAAATCCGCCGACAGGATCATGATTCCTTCGGCCTCCTCGGCAAGACCCAGTTCCTTTTCCGAGCAGAGCATCCCCATGGAGACCTCGCCCCGGATCTTGGATTTTTTGATTTTAAAATCGCCCGGCAGCACTGAACCGACCTGGGCGAGAGCGACCAAGTCTCCGGCCTTGTGGTTTCGCGCCCCGCAGACGACGGGAACGGTCCCGCTGCCGGTCTCCACCTGGCACAAGGTCAACCGGTCGGCCCCGGGATGAGACTCCACTGAACTCAATCGCGCGACGACCACATTGTCGAGCCCGTCCCCGAGGCGTTCCATGGCATCGACCTCGAGTCCGGCCATGGTCAATCGGTGGGACAGCTCCTCCGGAGAGAGATTGAAGTCGACAAATTCATTGAGCCAGTTGTAGGTTACGATCATATCCTTCAGTCCCTTATCAACTATTCATTTCCAACATGCCGGTGGAAAAGGTTTTTTCCATTCAAAACTGCTTCAAAAACCGCAGGTCGTTTTCAAAAAAGAGCCGGAGATCGTTGACCCCGTATTTGAGCATGGCGATGCGCTCCAGCCCCATGCCGAAGGCGAATCCGCTGTACGCCTCGGGATCGTAATCGACCGCCTTGAACACCTCGGGATCGATCATGCCGCTGCCAAGGATCTCGAGCCAGCCGGAGTTCTTGCAAACCCGGCAGCCGTCTCCTCCGCAGATGACGCATTGCATGTCCACCTCGGCACTCGGCTCGGTAAACGGGAAAAAGGAGGGCCGGAAACGAACACCGATATTCTTCCCGAAGAACTGGGCGATGAACGTGGTCAGAATCCCCTTCAGGTCGCCGAAAGTGACGTTCCGATCGACAAGAAAACCCTCGACCTGGTGAAACATGGGGCTGTGCGTCAGGTCGGAGTCCCTGCGGTAAACTGTCCCCGGAGCAATAACGCGAACCGGCGGAGCTTGCCGAAGCATGGTGCGGATCTGTACGGGCGAGGTATGCGTGCGCAGCACCACGTCTTCGGAGATATAAAAGGTGTCCTGCATGTCCCTGGCCGGGTGGTCTTTGGGGAGGTTGAGGGCCTCGAAGTTATAAAAGTCCTTTTCAACTTCCGGACCCTCCGCAACTCCGAAACCGAGAGAGGAAAAGATCTCCACAATCTCCTCGGTAACCAGGGTGATGGGGTGCTTGGTGCCCTGGGAAAGGCGCCGCCCTGGGAGGGTGACATCGATACGCTCCTGCTCCAGGCGCTTGCCTATCTCCGCCTCGCGAACCGTTTTCAGGCGCGCCTCGAAGAGCCCCTCGAGTTCGGACTTGACCGTATTGGCCAGGGCGCCGACAACGGGACGCTCCTCCGAAGTCAGTCGACCCATCCCCTTCATAATGGCGGTCAGATCACCCTTTTTGCCCAGGAACCTGACTCGCACATCCTGCAAAAGGTCCTCGGTCCCGGCAGCCTCCATGGCGTCCCGGGCGGTGACCCGCATCTGTTCCAGTTTTTCTTTAATAACTCTTTCCGACGTCAGCGCATGAAAAGAACAATGGAAGCCCTTCGGCTTCCATTGACCGACCACAAAAAAAAAGAGATGAGGTCAGCCCTCATCTCTTTTGATTACATCCCTACTGGAGTTGGGCTTTGGCCTTATCAACGACCGAGCTGAACCCGGCAGGGTCGGCCACGGCCAGTTGGGCCAAAATCTTGCGGTCCAACCCGATTTCCGCCTTTTTCAGCCCAAAAACAAGCCTGCTGTAGGAGACACCGTTCTCACGGGCAGCAGCGTTGATGCGGGCGATCCACAGGGCCCGAAAGTCCCGCTTGCGTACTTTTCGATCCCGGTAAGCGTAATTGAGGGCCCGGTCGACTGCCTCAGTGGCACTGCGAAACAGCTTGCTCCGAGCGCCGCGGTAGCCCTTGGCCAGTTTTAGAACCTTGTTCCTTCTGCGTCTTGCCTTGAATCCTCTTTTTACTCTGGGCATCTCTTTCTCCTTCTCTGGATAATGAGCGGGAAAATCCCGCGGCCGGATCTGAAGGGGGATACCGTCCCCTCAGTTCACGACCTGACCCCGGCTAATACCCCTAGAGGTAAGGGATCAGCTGACTGACATTCTTGACATCGGCCTTATGCACCAACGTACCCTGACGAAGCTCCCGCTTACGCTTGGTCGACTTCTTGGTCAGGATGTGGCTGGTGAAAGCCTTGTTGCGACGAATCTTGCCGGTTCCGGTCTTGCGGAAGCGTTTCGCCGCTCCGCGATTGGTTTTGATCTTGGGCATAACCCTCTCCTTCTAAATAATGCACGCCGCCAAGTGAGTGGCGGCTACTTCTTGAGTGGTTCGACAACCATCGTCATGAAGCGCCCGGCCATCCTGCCCCTCATTTCGACCTGTCCAAGGTCTTTGACCTCCTCGGCCACCCGCTCCAAAAGCCGGGTTCCGAACTCGGGGTGAGTCACCTCCCTGCCTCTGAACATGATGGTGACCTTGACTTTGTTCCCTCCCTCGAGAAACCTTCGGGCGTTCTTCAGTTTGTACTGGAAGTCATGCTCCTCCGTCTTGGGGCGCATCTTGACTTCCTTGATCTCCACCCGTACGGTTTTCTTCCTGGCCTCGGCCGCCCGCTTCTGCGCCTGATACTTGTATTTGCCGTAATCCATGATTCGGCAAACCGGCGGCGCGGCGTTGGGGGACACCTCAACCAAGTCGAGCCCCCGTTCATCAGCGGCGGACAGGGCCTCTTGGAGGCTCAGGACGCCAAGCTGGGTCCCTTCGTCATCGACGACACGGACCTCCCTGGCTCGAATGGCACGGTTGATGTTGGTCTCTTGCTTAGCTATGGTCCCGCCTCCTAGTGGTGTTGCCCGCACTCGTCCTGAACGAACCGGACGAACTCTGCAGGGGTCATGGGGTCTAGGTTCTTACCGGACCGGTGGCGCGGGGCGACGGTCCCGTTTTCCATCTCCTTGTCCCCCACAACGAGCATATAAGGGATCTTCTCCATCTGGGCTTCGCGAATTTTGAAGCCCAGTTTCTCGTTCCGGAGGTCCTTCTGCACGCGCACGCCTTCGGCCCGGAGTTGCTCGTAGACCTTTTCAGCGTACTCGCCCTGATTGTCGGTCACGTTGACGACCGTAGCCTGAACCGGCGAGATCCAAAGCGGGAAGTTCCCGGCGAAATGTTCGATAAGCACACCGATAAACCTTTCAATGGCCCCCAGGATAACCCGGTGGACCATGACCGGTCGATGCTTCTCGCCGTCCGTTCCTACATAAGTGAGGTCGAATCGCTCGGGCAGGGTAAAATCGCACTGAATAGTAGCACACTGCCACTTCCTGTCAAGAGCGTCCTTGAGCTTGATATCGATCTTCGGCCCGTAGAAAGCGCCATCCCCCTCGTTGATCTCAAAGGGGAGCCCGGAGTCCTTGAGTGCGTTCAAAAGAGCATCGGTGGCCTGCTCCCAGTCCTCGTCGGAACCGATCGACTTCTCCGGTCGCGTGGAGATCTCCATTTCATAGTCGAAGCCGAAAATCGCCATGACTTCCTGAACGAACTGGAGAACCCCTTTGATCTCGCCGTCGAGCTGGTCGGGAGTGCAAAGGATGTGGGCGTCGTCCTGGGTAAAACCCCTCACCCTCAGCAGACCGTGTAGAACCCCAGACTTCTCGTGGCGGTGAACGGTGCCGAGTTCGAAAAAACGCAATGGAAGATCGCGGTAGGAACGGATTTTGGACTTGTATATGAGCATATGGGCGAGGCAGTTCATCGGCTTGATGCCGTAGCTCTGTTCCTCGACCTCGGTGAAGTACATGTTCTCGCGATAATTTTCGTAATGGCCCGAAGTTTTCCAGAGGTCGGTGCGGAGGATCTGCGGCCCCAACACGATATCGTAACCTCTCTTGAGATGCTCCCGGCGCTCGAAATCTTCAAGCAGGGTCCTAAGAAGAGCCCCCTTGGGGTGCCATATCACCAAGCCGGCGCCCGCCTCCTCGTTAAAGGAGAAAAGGTCAAGCTCCTTGCCCAACTTGCGATGGTCGCGCTTCTTGGCCTCTTCGAGTTTTGCCAGATGGGCCTTGAGCTTTTTCTTGTCGGGAAAGGCCGTGGCGTAGATCCGCTGAAGCATGGCGTTCTTTTCATCGCCGCGCCAATAGGCGCCCGCCACGCTGGTCAACTTGAAGGCCTTGAGCGCTCCGGTGGATGCTAGGTGCGGTCCGCGGCACAGATCGACAAAATCCCCCTGCCGGTAGAGGGAGACCGTCTCGTTGGGCAGATCCTCGATAAGCTGCACCTTGAAGGTCTCGCCCATGTCCCGGAACAAACGGATGGCGCTGTCGCGGCTGACCTCCTCCCGAACAATGGGCATGTCGGCACTGGCCAACTCGGCCATCTTCTTCTCGATGCGGTCGAACTCTTCGGGAGTAAAAGTGTGCTTTTCGGTGTAAAAGTCGTAGTAGAAGCCGTTTTCGACAGAGGGGCCGATGGTCACCTGAACGTCGTCACCGTAAAGGTCCTTGACGGCATGAGCCATCAGGTGAGCGGCGGAGTGCCGATAGACATCCAGACCCTCGGGTGACGAAAGGGTCACTAACTCGAGGCTGGCGTCCTTTTCAAGGGAGGCGTTCAAATCGACCAATTGACCGTCGCAGCGGGCGGCAACGGACTGTCGTGCTAAACCCTCCCCGATGGAACGGGCAACATCAAGAGGAGTCGTTCCCTGCTCGAACTCCTTGACGGTCCCGTCGGGCAATGCGATGTGAATCTGACTCATTACGACTCCACTAACGAAAAGAGGCATCCGAGGATGCCTCCATGCTCGCGTTCCGATTGGGCGTGTAGATGGTAGGCACGGGCGGGATTGAACCGCCGACCCCTACCGTGTCAAGGTAGTGCTCTCCCACTGAGCTACGTGCCTACATGCCCAAACGCCGGTTGTTTCTATCAAAATACCCCAAGAGATGTCAAGCACTTTCAACGGCCCGGAACGTTTTTTTTTCCCCTTTGCGTCTGAAACCCGTTCTTAGCCCAACTCGCTCTCGATCCGGATGAAATGACTTCGGTCCTGAACCACCTGGAGAGCATCGATTTCCAGCAGGGCGCGGCGAATGTTGGCCTCCCTTGCTTCGTGAGTCATGAGCACGATCGGCACTGCACCTCCCTCGCGCCTCTCGGGCTGGATCATGGAAGCGATACTGATGTCGTGACGACCCAGAATGCCTGAAATCTGAGCCAGCACCCCGGGTTGGTCGGTTGCTGCGAAGCGCAGGTAGTATTGAGTCTCCACGTCATCCATCGACTTGATGGCTAACTCGGTCACCTGGTCCATTACGTATCCCATGGAGGGTGTTCGCACCTTGGCACCGGCCAGCAGGTTGCGCCCGATGGCCATAACGTCGCCCATGACGGCGCTGGCGGTAGCCTCCATCCCCGCACCGAGCCCGTACAGCATGATCGGACCGACGAAATCCCCCGATAGGCACACGGCATTGAACACCCCGTCGACGTCTGCGAGGGGCTGGTTTAGGGGAATCATGGTCGGATGAACCCTTGCCTCGATGCGACCATTGTCCTTTTTGCTGATGGCAAGGAGTTTGATTTTGTATCCGAATTCCCGTGCGAACTGGATGTCCAGCGCGGAAATGGAGCTAATCCCCTCGGTGTAGATGTCTTCGAACCGAACCCGGGTGCCGAAGCAGAGGGACATCAGCAGGGCCAGTTTATGAGCGGCGTCGACCCCCTCGATGTCAAAGGTGGGATCCGCCTCGGCATACCCCTGGACCTGGGCGTCCTTGAGGACCAGATCGAAATCTTCACCTTCGGAGGTCATCCGGGAGAGGATATAGTTGCATGTCCCGTTGAGAATCCCAAAGACGCTTCCGAATCGATTGGCGCAGAGACTTTCCTTGATGGCCGAAATGACGGGTATCCCCCCCCCGACGGCAGCCTCGAAAAAGACCTCAACGCCATGTTTCTCGGCCGCCCCGAAGATCTCATCACCATGGATCGCAAGCAGGGCCTTGTTGGCCGTCACCACGTGCTTTCCATTTTCAATGGCCCTTAGGACGAAAGAGCGGGCCGGTTCGTACCCCCCGATCAATTCGATGACAATGTCGATCTGCGGGTTATCCAGAACCTCCTCGACCCGGGAGGTAAGCATTCCGTTTTCCAGGGCAACCCCACGGTCGGAGGTAATGTCAAGGTCAGCAATCCGTGCCAGGGAAAGGCGAGCCCCAAGGCGCTGTTCCATCAGTTCAGCGTTTTTCTGGAACATTTTCACAACGCCGGTACCAATAGTTCCGAAACCGAGAAGCCCAACCTTAAGCTCTTTCATAACATCCCCTTTATATAAAAAATGAAAATCGATCAAAGACCGGGTACATGCGGGAACGGCCTTTACCCCAAGCAGAGCTGACACTCAAGGTCAGTGACGGTCCGCCGGCCGAGGGCTTGAGAAACCATCTTCTCAGCGCTCCCCTCCCCCATGCCTTCCAGCGGGGTCAGCCCTATCCCAACCCTGGAAAGGTTCAACCCCCGGCATGTATCAAGGGCCTGCTCGACGAGGGTGCGGTAGCTCTTCTTTCCCCTCCCCTCCCAGCGCCCCCCGCCGAGGAAAAGGGCCCAATCCGCCCCGAGCTTTCCGTTGTTGGGGACGAGGATCTGCTCCCCGACATGTCCTGCGGCCCTGCCCTGGACGAGGAGTTCGGTGAGGACTCCATTCAGCCGCCAGTCCAGCAGTGCGGCGGGCCCCCGCGGTGGCCGTTCGTCCTCGAAATACAAAACGGCGACCACCTCTCCCTGAATGCGGTCAATGGGTATTTCGACCAGATCGGGGGCCGTCATGCCTTGGAAGGACGACGGGTCCTGGAGATCTTGTCCAAAATCCCGTTGACAAATGCAGGAGTCTCCTTGGTGCCGTAGCGCTTGCCGACCTCGATGGCTTCGTTGATAACCACGCTGGAAGGAACGTCCGGCCGGCAGATCAGTTCAAAGGTCGCCAACCGCAGCAAGGCTTTGTCCACCCGGGCCATGCGGTCCAGTGCCCAGTTGGTCGAGAACTCCTCGATGACCCGGTCGATCTCGCCAAGGTTGCTGAATACCCCCGTGGCCAGTTCTTCGGCGAAACGTCGAACCTCCGGGTGAACGGGCGCGTCCGCCTCGTCGAGGGCTTCGCCGAGTTGATCTTCGGCGAAGCGGAAGTTGGCCCAGAAATCCCCCAGAACATCGCCCATGGAGATATTCTGGTCCTTGAGGCTGTATATGATTTTGAGGGCCAGTTCCCTGCCCCGCCGCCGGATACCGATACTCATCTTGTTCAAAGAACCTTGAAGAGATTGGCCATCTCAATGGCGCTGACCGCCGCATCGTACCCCTTGTTGCCAGCCTTGGTTCCGGCTCTCTCGATCGCCTGTTCCACGCTGTCCGTGGTCAGAACACCGAAGGCGACAGGCACCGAGGAGTCCATACTCACCGCGGCGATCCCCTTGGAGACTTCAGCACTGACATAGTCGAAGTGAGGGGTCGCTCCGCGGATAACGGCACCAAGACAAATAACAGCGTCATGGCGCTGTGACTCGACGATTTTTTTCGCGGCCATCGGTATTTCGAAGGCCCCGGGAACCTTGACGATCTCCAGGTCTCCCTGAGCGGCCCCGTGCCGGACAAGGGCGTCGATTGCCCCCTCGAGAAGGCGTTCACAGATGAAACTGTTAAAGCGGCTCACAACAAGGGCGAATTTCAACCCTTTGGCGTCAAGCTGACCCTCGATGGTCTTGGCCATGTCTTTTCTCCCTCGATAGGACAAATCGGCAGTGGAGGCCCTGGGCCTCTTATGATTCAGACAATACTGAAAAGGCTAAAGGTTTTCGAGCAGGTGCCCCATCTTTTCGCGTTTTGTTTTGAGGTAGTCGAGGTTGTCAGAAGTGGCTTTCACCTCGATCGGCACCCGTTCGACGATTTTCAGACCGTACCCCTCAAGTCCGATCACTTTTTTCGGGTTGTTGGTCATGAGGCGAATCTGCCGAATCCCGAGATCGCTCAGGATCTGGGCGCCGAGGCCGTAATCGCGCAGATCGGCCTTGAATCCGAGGACCTCGTTGGCCTCGACAGTATCGTGCCCCTTTTCCTGCAATGCATATGCGCGCAGCTTGTTGATGAGCCCGATTCCCCGCCCCTCCTGACGCATGTAGAGAATGACCCCGCCTCCTTCTTCTTCGATCTGAGCCATGGCGGCGTGCAACTGCTCACCGCAGTCGCAACGCATCGACCCGAAGACATCCCCGGTGAGGCACTCGGAATGGACACGCACAAGAACCGGCCGGTCGGGATCGACCTCCCCCTTGACCAGAGCGAGGTGCTGGGCATTGTCAACATCGTTTTCGTAGGCGATTGCCTTGAAGTCGCCGCCAAAGGGGGTCGGGATGACGGTTTCGGCGGCCCGCCGCACGAGCAACTCCTTGCGCATGCGATAGGCCACGAGGTCAGCAATGGAAACGATCTTCAGATCGTGTTTTTTGGCAAACTCTTTGAGCTGAGGCATCCGCGCCATTGTGCCGTCGTCATTCATGATTTCACAAATGACGCCGGAAGGCTTCAGCCCCGCCAATCGGGCCAGGTCGACGGACCCCTCGGTCTGTCCGGCCCGGACCATCACCCCCCCGAGCTTAGCCCGCAGAGGAAAGACATGTCCGGGGCGAGCCAGATCTGAAGGGCTGGAGTTCTCGTCAATGGCGGCAAGGATGGTGGTCGCCCGGTCGGCTGCGGAGATGCCGGTGCTGACACCTCGCCTCGCCTCAATGGACACGGTGAAGGCGGTCCCGAAGGAGGAGGTGTTCTCCGACACCATCAGGGGCAAGCCAAGGTAGTCAGCCCGCTTCTCGGTAAGGGACAGACATATGAGGCCACGCCCCTCCTTGGCCATGAAATTGACGGCCTCGGGCGTGACCATTTCTGCGGCCATGGTCAGGTCCCCTTCGTTCTCCCGGTCCTCGTCATCGACCAGGATGACCATTTTGCCCTGACGGATATCCTCCAGAGCGGCTTCAATTTTGTCAATTGGCATTCTCTATAGTCCTTTGTGTGATCCAAATATATGTCACATAAATCCATGCTTGGCAAGGAAATCGAGGTCGATCCCCGCCCCGGCGGAGGCCGTCCCTCCGGTCAGGAGGCGTTCCACGTATTTGCCGAGGATATCCGTTTCAAGATTCACCTTGTCACCGGCCCCCTTCTCCTTCAGCGCCGTTTCGGCGAGGGTATGGGGAATGATCGAGACGGAGAAATTCTCCGGGAAAACCCGGTTGACGGTCAGGCTGATGCCGTCCACTGCGATTGAACCCTTTTCCACGACATACCGCGCCAGGTCGCCAGGCAGAGAGATGGAAAAGCGCACGGCGTTGCGGTCCTTCTCCCGCTTCAGGATCCTGGCGACGCCGTCCACGTGTCCCGTCACAAGGTGCCCGCCGAGGCGATCGCACAAGCGCACCGCTCGCTCCAGGTTTACGGGTATGCACGGCGGCAATCCCCCCAGAGTGGTTCGCAGAAGGGTTTCGGGAGAGACGTCTGCGGTAAAGTTGCCCTCGCCAAAGGAGGACACCGTCAGGCAGACCCCATTGACCGCAATACTCTCACCCAGTCGGAATTCTGAAGCGGGAATGTTGGCCGAGACGACCAGGGATCCTCTCTCGCCCTGCTTGCGCACCTCCCGCAGAACGCCCAGATCTTCGATCAGACCGGTGAACATCCCTTGACCTCCCCCTCAATAAGAGTATCGACGCCAACGGAAGTGATCCTGACATCGTCCAGACGCAGAGCATCTGCCAATCGTCGAACCCCGCACCCTGAGAAAATCCCCTGCCCGTCGTTGCCGCCCAGCAGGAGCGGTGCGACAAAGACCATCATCCGGTCGACAAGGCCTTCACGTATGGCGGCGGCGTTCAGGCGGCCCCCTCCTTCGAGCAGGAGACTTTGAATTCCCCTTTGCCCAAGACACCCCATCAGTTCGGAGAGATCGACCCGGCCCTCATCTTCGCCGAGCAGAAGCACCTCGGCGCCTAGGGCTCTCAGGCGCTCGACCTTGTCGCGGGATGCACGGGCCGTTGTTGCAACGAGGGTCGATGCGGCGGAGTCGCCACGAAGTACGAGGGCCTCCTCGGGGATTTCAAGACGTCCGTCGACCACCACACGCAGCGGATCCTTTCCCCCCTCCGGGAGGCGGGTTGTCAGGCGCGGGTCATCGTGCAGCACTGTGCCGATGCCGACCATGATGGCGTCAACCCGGTCCCGAAGACGATGGACGAGGGTCCTACTATCGTCCCCGCTGATCCACTGGGAATCACCGGCGGAGGTGGCCGTGTGACCGTCGAGGGTCACGGCGCTCTTGAGGATCACGTAGGGAAGTCCGGTAGTGACATGCTTGGCAAAAGGGGCGATCAGGCGCCGGCACTCCGCTTCGAGAAGGCCGGACTCGACCGGGATCTCACCTTTGCGCAGGAGGGACATCCCCCGTCCTTGAACCAGGGGGTTGGGGTCTTGGGTTCCGATGAAAGCCCGCCGGATCCCAGCATCGAGAAGAGCCTCGGCACAGGGCCCGGTGCGTCCACGGTGGGAACACGGTTCGAGAGTCACATAGAGGTCGCTTCCGCGGGCTGCCCCCCCCGCATGGCGGAGGGCGAAAATCTCGGCATGAGGGTCTCCCGCCCTGGGATGAAACCCTTCCCCGACGATCTGCCCGTCCTTGACCAGAATGGCTCCTACGGGAGGGTTGGGACCGGTTCGTCCCTCTCCGCGACGAGCAAGGTCAAGGGCCCGCTGCATGAACCGCTTGTGGCCAGCCATTTTAGTGTTCACTGATTCGACCCAAGGGTTCATCCGGCCGAAGAAAGGACCGGAGCAGGATTCAGGAGGGGGACCGATCGCCGCCCTTGGCGAGGATTTCGGACAATTCCGACATGAACTCGTTGATATCCTTGAACTGCCGGTAGACAGAGGCGAATCGAACGTAGGCGACCTCATCGATGCCCTGCAGCGCCACCATGACCGCCTCCCCAAGCCTTGAGGACTCGATCTCCTTGTCCCCGGACTCCTGGAGGGTCACCTCGAGGCGGTCCACCACCTTCTCGATTGTACCGATGGAAACAGGTCGCTTTTCGCAGGCCCTTTGCATCCCGGCAATGATCTTGGTGCGATCGAAAGGCTCCCGTCTTCCGTCCTTCTTGACGACCAGGGGAAGACTCTCCTCGACCCTTTCATAGGTGGTGAAACGCCGCTCGCAGTCGATGCACTCGCGCCGGCGGCGAATGTTGTTCCCTTCCTTGCCGAGACGGGAATCGATAACCTTGGTGTCGGCAAACCCGCAAAAGGGACATTTCATGGCGCATCCTCCTTCGCCTCTCCCGAGGAATTTGAATAAGGCACCAGCTCCACCCCCGATTCCCGAAGAAGTTCGGTGGACAGGTCGTCGGGGTATCCCTCCAGAAAAATGATCCGGTGGATACCGGCATTGATGATCATTTTAGAGCAGATCACGCAAGGCGAATTTGTGCAATAGAGAGTCGTGCCGCTGATGTTAGCGCCGTGCTTGGCGGCCTGAATGATGGCGTTCTGCTCGGCGTGCAGTCCACGACACAGTTCATGGCGCTCACCGGAAGGGACGTTGAGCCTCTGGCGCAGGCAGCCGACCTCCTCACAGTGGGTAATCCCCGAAGGGGTGCCGTTATACCCCGTGGCCAGGATGTTCTTGTCCTTGACCACCACGGCACCGACACGGCGGCGCAAGCACGTAGAGCGCTTGGCCACCAGGCGGGCGATATCCATGAAGTATTCTTCCCAGGACGGACGAGTCATTTACCTCAGGCGGTGGGCATAAAGGGGAAAGCGCTCGCAAAGCTGGCGAATTTCCTGCCGGATCTCGGCAAGGGCGGCGTCGTTGCCCACGTTTTCAAGAGCCCGGTCGATCCACTCGGCGACCAGTGCCATTTCCAGCTCCTTGAGGCCGCGACTGGTCGTGGCCGGAGTGCCGATGCGGATGCCGCTGGTCACAAAGGGTGAACGGGTGTCGAAGGGGACGGCGTTTTTGTTGACAGTAATACCGGCCTTTTCAAGGGTTTCCTCGGCGACCTTGCCGGTCAGCTCCGTTCCGGAGAAATCGAGCAGCATGAGGTGATTGTCGGTCCCGCCGGAAACGAGATTGAACCCGCGCTTGACCAGCCCCTCGGCGAGAGCGCTGGCGTTCTTCACCACTTGGGCGGAGTAATCCTTGAATTCGGCAGAAAGCGCTTCCTTGAACGCCACCGCCTTGGCCGCGATGACATGCATCAGGGGGCCGCCCTGAATACCGGGGAAGATATTGCTGTTGATTTTTTTGGCGAACCCCTCACGGCAAAGAATCATTCCTCCCCGGGGTCCGCGCAGGGTCTTGTGGGTCGTGGTGGTGACGAATTCAGCATGGGGAACCGGACTCGGGTGCTGGCCGGTTGCGACCAGCCCGGCGATATGAGCCATATCGACCATGACCATGGCACCGACCTTGTCGGCGATCCTCCGGAAGGCGGCGAAATCGATGGTCCGGGGATAGGCGCTGGCACCGACGACGATAAGTTTCGGGCGGTGCTCTTCTGCAAGCCGCTCCACTTCTTCGTAGTCGATCGTCCCGGTTTCTTTCTTGACCCCGTAGGGAACGATATTGAACAGTTTCCCGGAAAAGTTGACGGGCGAGCCGTGGGTGAGGTGGCCTCCGTGAGCGAGATTCATCCCGAGAACCGTGTCGCCCGGCTGGCAGACCGTAAAATAGACCGCCATGTTGGCCTGGGACCCGGAGTGGGGCTGGACATTGGCATGTTCGGCCCCGAAAAGCTCCTTGGCGCGGTCAATGGCCAACTGCTCTGCCACGTCGACGAATTCGCAGCCGCCGTAGTACCTCTTGCCCGGGTAACCCTCGGCATACTTGTTGGTCAGGACAGACCCCTGAGCCTCCAGAACCAGCTCGCTGACAAAGTTTTCCGAGGCGATGAACTCGAGGCTGTACTCCTGGCGCTCGGTCTCGCGGCGAATCGAAGCAGCAATTTCCGGATCGAACTGGGCTATCATCTCCGACATCTTTACCATCCTCCGGTTAACTCTCGGTTTCTAAAACACGTCCAGCTAAAGCAATGGGCAGGCCGTTTGCCTGCCCACATAGGCCCGGGTCAAACTCGGCCGGCCCTGACGTTTTCCTCGATCTGGGCGATTTTATCGAGGCGCTTTTGATGGCGGCCGCCCTCGAAAGAGGTGTCAAGCCAGACGTTCACCATCCGGCACGCCTGTTCAGAGTTCAGGACCCGGCCCCCCATGACGATCACGTTGGCGTTGTTGTGCTCCTTGGACATTTGGGCGGTAAATTCGTCGCTGATAAGCGCCGCCCGCACTCCGGGAAACTTGTTGGCAACGATGGACATCCCGATCCCCGTGCCGCAGATCAGAATACCCCGATCGGCCTCTCCGCGAGCCAGCGCCCCGGCGACCTTAGCTCCGAAGTCGGGATAGTCCACCGAATCGCTGTTCATGGTCCCCAGGTCCCGGACCTCGACACCTCTGTCCTGAAGAGCCTGCTTGACGGTCTCCTTGAGTTCCAGGCCCCCGTGGTCGCTTGCGATGATGATCATGATGACAATCAGACCTTTCTGAACAGCAAAGTGGCGTTGGTCCCGCCGAAACCGAAAGAGTTGGACATGCTCATACGGACTTGGCCGCGCCGCCCTTCGTTTGGAACGTAGTCAAGGTCACACTCGGGGTCCGGTTCGTGATAGTTGATGGTCGGCGGGACTTCCCCCCGCTCCATGGCCATGAGGGCATACACTGCCTCGAGGCCGCCGGCAGCCCCGAGGGCATGGCCGGTCATGCTCTTGGTGGAACTGATCATCACCTTTCGAGCATGGTCTCCGAACACATTCTTGATGGCCATGGTTTCGTAGAGGTCGTTGAAGTGGGTAGATGTGCCATGGGCATTGATGTAATCGACATCTTCTGGGCGGGCGCCAGCGCCGTCAAGAGCCATTTTCATGCACCGGGCGGCCCATTCCCCGCCGGGGGCGGGGGCGGTCAGGTGGTGAGCGTCGCCGGTGAGGCCGTAACCGCAGACCTCTCCGTAGATTTTGGCGCCCCGCTTCTTGGCCGCTTCATATTCCTCCAGGATCACGATACCCGCACCCTCGGCCATGACGAAACCGTCGCGACCCTTTTCGAAGGGGCGGCTCGCTCCCTCGGGGTCGTCATTCCGTGTCGACAGCGCCTTCATGACGTTAAATCCGCCGATCCCCAGGGAGGTGATCGTGGCCTCGGTACCGCCGGCGATCATAGCATCGGCGTCGCCTCGCTGAATCATGCGAAAAGCGTCCCCAATGGAGTGAGTTCCCGTGGCGCAGGCGGACACCGAAGAGAGGTTGGGGCCCTTGGCGCCGTAGCGGATCGAGATATGGCCGGGCGCGAGGTTAATGATCAGCATGGGGATGAAAAACGGGGAGATCTTCTTGTATCCCCTTTCAAGCATCGCGTTGTGATACTTCTCGATAGCGGGAAGCCCGCCCAGGCCGGCCCCCACGAGGACACCGACACGTTCGGCGTTCTCCTCGGTAATTTCCAATCCAGAGTCCAGCATGGCCTTATCGGCAGCCGCCAGGGCATACTGGATGAAAAGGTCCATCTTCTTGATTTCCTTCTTGTCGATGAACTCTTCGGCGTTGAAATTCTTGACCTCACCGGCGATCTGGGTCGGAAATTCGGATGCGTCGAAGTGGGTTATGGGGCCGATCCCTGACCGGCCTGCCATAAGGGCCTGCCAGTTCTCTTCGGCCCCGATGCCGAGGGCGGAGATGGTGCCGACACCAGTCACAACAACTTTGCGCATGTAAAAACTCCTTCGTGAACAAGGATCTGTGGTGCGGGAAGGTTTCCTGAAATTATCTTTCCAGGTCGGGTCGAAAGGTCAAAAGAGTGAAGGAGGGAGCGAAGGCTCCCTCCTTCACTCTTTGTTAGGCGTTTTCTGCGATGTAGTCGATAGCGTTTTTGACGGTCTGGATTTTTTCGGCGTCCTCGTCGGAGATCTCGATATCGAACTCCTCTTCGAGAGCCATTACCAGTTCAACGGTGTCGAGGGAATCCGCCCCCAGGTCGTCCATAAAAGACGCCCCATCGACAACCTGCTCCTCATCCACCCCAAGTTGTTCCGCAACGATCTGTTTCACTTTTTCAGCAGTTGAAGCCATGTGTGTTACCTCCTGTTTGATGTCCGTGCCGGCCGCAAGACCGTGCAAAGATTGGTCGTTTACATATACATTCCGCCGTTAACACCCAGAACCTGCCCGGTGACGTACCCGGCCTTTTCCGAGGCAAGAAACACAACGGCGTTCGCCACATCTTCAGCGGTACCAAGGCTCCCCAGAGGGATCTGGGCCGCCAGTTCCTGTTTTGTTTTCTCAGGCAGAATTTCGGTCATTTCGGTGGCGATGAACCCGGGAGCAACAGCGTTCACGGTGACGTTGCGGCGAGCCAGTTCCCGGGCGTTGGACTTGGTCAGTCCTATCAAGCCGGCCTTGCTGGCGCAATAATTGGCCTGCCCGGCATTTCCCATCTGCCCCACCACCGAAGCGATATTGACGATCCTTCCGAAGCGCTGCTTGGACATCACCTTGGAAGCGGCCCGACTGCAGAGAAAGGCCCCCTTCAAGTTGACGGAGAGAACAGCATCCCAATCCTGGTCCTTCATCCGCAGCAATAGCCCGTCACGGGTTATCCCGGCGTTGTTTACCAGGATATCTACCCGTCCAAACGCATCCATGGCCGCAGTGATGATCTGTTCGACGTCCTCGGTGAGAGTGACGTTGGCCTTGACCGCGATGGCCTCGGTCCCGTCCGCCTTGAATTGAGCGACCACCTTTTCGGTAGCTTCCTGGTAGATGTCTACGGCGACGATCCGCGCACCCTGGGCGGCCAGAGCCTTGGCGATGCTCAGGCCGATCCCCCGAGAGGCGCCCGTGACGACGGCGACTTTATCTTTCGGCATGTTGAGTCCTCCTGTTAATGAGTAAAACGGCGCTCACGCCCCTTGCAGAGCATTCAGGTCCTTGACGTCCTGCAAGTTCTGGACGGCCGTTCCCTTGGCGATGCGCTTGATGAGTCCGGCAAGCACCCTGCCGGGCCCGATTTCGACAAACCTCTCAACGCCGAGACCGAGCATCGCCCTGACCGACTCCTCCCAGCGCACCGGAGCGCTTACCTGTGCGACGAGAAGTTCCTTGATACGTCCGGCCTCCTGGTTGGGAGAAGCCTCAACGTTGGTCACTACGGGGAATTGAAGGGATGCTACGGAAACTGTTTCCAGAACCTCGGCCAACCGTTTTCCAGCGGGATCCATGAGGGAGCAGTGAAAGGGAGCGCTCACAGGCAGGGGAAGAGCGCGTTTGGCTCCCCGCTCCTTGGCCAGTTCGATGGCGCGGTTCACTGCCGCCACGTTGCCGGCAATAACGACCTGTCCGGGGCTGTTGAAGTTTGCCGGAGAGACGACCTCGCCCTGAGCGGCCTCTTTGCATACCACCTCGAGATCATCCTGGTCGAGACCGATCACGGCGGCCATCGCCCCATCACCGACAGGAACCGCCTCCTGCATGAAGGCTCCGCGCTTCCGGACGGTACGCACCGCATCGGCAAAGGCCAGTCACTCGGCACAGACCAAAGCCGAATACTCGCCGAGGGAATGCCCGGCGACATAGCCGGGCTTCAGGTCGGTCTCCTGCTGCAACACTCTTTGGGCAGCAATGCTGGTTGTGAGAATGGCGGGCTGGGTATTGGTGGTCAGCTTCAGGTCCTCTTCGGGACCGTTGAAGCACATCGCGGCGAGATCAAATCCGAGAGCGTCGTTGGCTTCTTCAAAGACCTCTCTAGCCACGGCAAAATTGTCGTAGAGTTCCTTTCCCATGCCCGGGAACTGCGACCCCTGGCCGGGGAATAAAAAAGCGACCATTTGTATTCAATTCTCCTTCTTGATCGATCCGAATTCCGCAGAGACTACCAGCGAACCAGGGCTGAGGCCCAAGTGAATCCTCCGCCGAAGGCATCAAACAGAAGCAGGTCGCCCTCGGCAATCTTGCCGGCCCGGTTGGCCTCGTCAAGGGCAAGAGGAATCGAGGCGCCGGAGGTGTTCCCAAAGCGATCGACGTTGATATAAACCTGCTCGTCCTTCAGCTTCAATCTCTTGGCGGTCGCTTCGAGAATGCGCCGGTTGGCTTGGTGCGGAATGAACATGTCGATGTCGCTGGATACGAATCCGTTGGTTTCGAGAGCCTCTACGGCCACGTCCGAAAGGGAACGGACAGCCATTTTGAACACCTCGTTCCCCTGCATTTTGAGGTAAGGAATGCGATCCTTGATGCCCTGTTCAGTGGGCTGAATGCGGGTGCCGAATCCGGCCTGGTAGAGGAGTTCCCAATAGGATCCATCGGAGTGGAGATGGGTTGAGAGAACCCCGCTCTCGCCCTCCTGCCCCTGCAGGACCACTGCCCCAGCCCCGTCGCCAAAAAGAACACAGGTGTTGCGGTCTTCCCAGTCCACGACCCTCGTAAGGATTTCGGCACCGATGACGAGTACGTTCTGGGCCGCCCCGGCTTTTATGTAGTTGACCCCCGCATCGAGAGCGAAGACAAAACCGCTGCAGGCTGCGGAGATGTCGAAAGCGGCAGCGTTGCAGGCGCCCAAATTGTCCTGCACCAGACACGCCGTGGCCGGCCAGGGAAAGTCGCCGGTGATGGTGCCGACGAGGATCAGGTCGATCTCCTCCGCCCCAATGCCCGCCATATCCATCGCCCGACGTGCAGCCTCGGTGGCCAGATCGGAGGTGTTTTCCCCCTCAGCGGCGACATGTCTTTCGCGGATACCGGTACGGCTGGTGATCCACTCATCGCTGGTATCGAGAAATTTCTCTAGATCATGATTGGTCAGAACTTTTTCCGGAACATAAGACCCGGTACCGACTATCCGAGCTTTTTTCAACCTGCTACTCCTTTGGGGCCAGAGACGTTTCCACCTTCCAGCACCTTGCCTGCCCCGTTCGACCTCTCGGGGCATTCGATGTCATCCCCTGCAACCTGACTCAACTGTCCAACAAGCTTTTCATTGACCTTGCTGGCCACATAATCCCTGGCCTGGCCGATGGCGTTCATCAAGGCCCTCGGACTCGATCCGCCATGGGCGATGATACCCGTACCCTCGATCCCGAGCAGGGGCGCCCCGCCGTATTCGGCGTAGTCCACCTTCTTCTTGAAAGACTTGAAGGCTCCGCGGGATAGAAGATAGCCGATCTTAGCCAGGGGGTGTTGACGGATCTCTTTGCTCAACATCGTACCCAGGGCCTCGGCGAGACCTTCAGACACCTTCAGGACGACATTTCCGACGAACCCGTCACACACGACGACATCGACCGAGCCGTTGTAGATGTCCCGACCCTCGATGTACCCCAGATAATTAAAGGGGGCTTTCTTGAGGAACCGATGCGCCTCGCGGGTCAATTCGTTCCCCTTGGACTCCTCCTCGCCGTTCGACAGGAGGCCGACCCTCGGGTTGGACTTCTTCAGTACGTGACGTACGAAGACCTCACCCATAAAAGCGAACTGGGCGAGGTGCTGAGGCTTGCAATCCACGTTTCCGCCCACGTCGAGAACCAGGGTCTGGTCCTTGAGATTGGGCATAATGGTGGCGATGGCGGGACGATCGATCCCGGGAAGGCGCTTCAGAACAAACATCCCGGCCGCCATGGTGGCCCCGGAGTTACCGGCACTGACCACCGCGTGAGCCTCTCCCGTCTTCGCCAGATTGAAGGCGACCCGAATAGAGGAGTCCTTTTTTTTGCGAACGGCGTCAGAGGGCGAGTCGTGCATCCCCACGACCTGGCTGGCATGCCGGATGCTTATGTCCAGCCCTTCTGCAGAATGGTTACTGAGTTCCTGTTCGATCCGGGAAGAATCCCCGACCAATACGATTGGAATGCCCCATTTCCTGGCGGCGGCAACAGCACCCTCAACCTCTACGGCTGGTGCGTTGTCCCCCCCCATGGCATCCACGGCAACGACAATGCGCGGCATCGATCGGACAGCCCCTTATTCTTCGGTGCCGAGGATGTCTTTCCCTTTGTAGGTCCCGCAACTGGCGCAGACCCGGTGAGGCTGTTTCGGCTCTTTGCACTGGGAACAGATGGAAATTCCGGGCGCTGTCAGGGCGTCGTGGGAACGGCGCATGTCACGTTTGGATTTTGATGTTTTCTTTTTTGGTACTGCCATGGTTTAACATCTCCTTGTTCGTCGACCAACAGGTCGATTCAATGATATCTTCGGCCTCGGCTTGGGGTCCAAGCCGGTTAATTGCGATCTTTGTTTACCTTGAAGTCCTTGAGGGCCGCGAATTTCAGACTGCCCGACACCCGGTCGCACCCGCACTCGCCATGTTTGAGGTCGGCACCGCACTTGGCGCAAAGCCCCGGGCATTGATTGGAACAGAGGGGGCGCACAGGCAGGGCGAGAACCACCTGTTCCTGAACTGTGTCCTTCAGGTCGATCTCATCCCCCTCGAACAGAACAAGACCCATCTCCTCGGCAGAGACCTCGACTTCCTCGCCGCCCTCTTCGTCGTGAACCGCAGGAAGTTCCCTCACGAAGGCGAGTGAAAATCCGCCCGAGAGGGGTTTCTCGAAATCCTGGAGGCATCGACTGCAAGCCAGCCGAGCGGTGGTCTCTACCCGCCCGTCTATTTCGACCAGGTCACCGATCCGCTGGGCCCGCACGTGGGTGCGTACTTCGGTTCGAAAGTCCCCCTCCCCCTTCTTTGCCATTTCGGACAGAACCGGGTATTCGCTGGGGTCTTCAACAAAATCGAGGGTGAGACCCTTCTCTTTAATGTCCTCGATGCGTAGGCGCACCTCTACCCTCCTTGCGAGCTTGGAAACGGTTAGTATAGTGACGCCCCCCTTTTTGTCAAGGGAAATCGCCCCCTCCGGAGACCTCTAGAATCACCCTATTTCCAGGCACCTTCCCTGGGAATATATACGGAGAGACCAAGGGGAAAAGGACCCTTTTCATCCTTGCAATAGCTCCTGTATTGGGTTAGTTTTTGCCGTACCCTGTTCAACTTTTCTGGAGATCAACCCCCCAGCATGCCGACGCCACACTCTCAAGCCTGCCTCGCCTTCCGCCGTCTTCTGGAGATCATGGACACTCTGCGCTCGCCAGGGGGGTGCCCCTGGGATGCCGAGCAAACCCCCGAGAGCCTCAAGCCTTACCTGATCGAAGAGACCTATGAGGTTATCGAAGCGATCGATCAGGGGTGCGCCTCGTCAATCAAGGAAGAGCTTGGGGACCTCCTTCTCCAGATCGTGTTTCAGACCAGGATTTTCGAGGAACGTCAGGCCTTCACCATGGCCGATGTTGCCGACGGGATCGCCGACAAGCTCGTACGCCGCCACCCGCATGTGTTCGACGAGGTGCAGACGCTCGACCTGGAAGAGTTGAATACCCAGTGGGACCGGATCAAGGCGCGAGAGAAATCCAAGCGAGGCGAGGCTTCCTCAGCGCTCGGGAATCTCCCCCGGCAATTGCCGGCCCTGCTGCGGGCAGCCAAGATCAATGAAAAGGCCGCCCGGGCCGGATACGACCCAGGCTCTCCCCTTCGTCGGGCAGAGCAGGCCAGGACACACCTTGAGGCACTGAACATGGAACTGGGCACGGACGACAAGGAACGGCTCGGCAATCTCTTCGGGAGCCTGTTCTTTGAGTTGGCAGGACTCGCCTCGGCCCTCGGGCACGATCCGGAGGAGGCATTGCGCAGCCGGATCGACGGCTTCGTCGAAGGTTTCGAAACCCAGGACCTGGGCTTGAAAGAAAAGGAACCCTCGCCGAGCATCCTTTCCGCCGGCGAGGGCGATATATTGAAAGGGGCCGGGGCGAAAAAGAGGGGGACCTCCAAGGAGAATAAATGAAAAAGCACTCCCTTTCGGGCGCCTTGGGACCTTTTCCACAAAAACTGTGGAAAACTTGTGGAAAAGGGTGTTGGCTGAAGACTCCCCCCCGGTCACCAAAACCTTTCCAACAAAGTGGTTATTTTTTAGGCAGAAACTTTCATCATAAAAATCAACCACTTGGAAAAACCTTCCAAACCGCCATGTCGGGCGAGCGTCCCTCGCCCCTTATCCTTGGTTTTTATTAAAAAAGAGAGCAAAAGTGTTTATAAAACTATTAGTTGTATTCATTGTAGTCCCTCTGGTGGAGTTGTTC
>NZ_PKUB01000051.1 GCF_002868845.1 Desulfuromonas sp. | reverse complement strand
GGATAATCATCGCCCGCGCTTTACAACCTAAAACTTAAAACCGGCCACGAAAATCACAATAAACCCTGGTTGCCGACTGGTCCAGTCTCGGATTGGGACACCCCCCTTTGGGCGTTTTTTTACATTTAAAGAAGGAGGCCTCTCGGGGGAGTTGATATAATTTTAGAACTAAATGAAAACTATTCAATGCCAAGAAGGAAGGAATTTTTCTAGTCTATAAGTTGGGAGAAAGCCCAGTTTTTGTCTTTTGGGGTCGTTAAAGGCTTTTTACGTCTAAGGTCTGTTTATTGGTGCCGGCCGGATTTCAAAAGACCCAAAATCGGCCCCTAGTGACGGCCCAAACTAGAAGGGGGGAATCTTCACAAGAGATTTGCAATCTGGAGAGGTCTTTAGCAGGAGGGACAGATATCAATGCAGGGAGATACAAGTCATATAGGTCTGTCTTAATTCCGTTTGAGAATCACATCTTTTCCCAGTATCGAAAATTTTACAAAACAATAATATTCAAACGAAACAAAAATGATTTAAAAAGCGCTAGGCTTTATTTCAAAAAACAAGTAAGTCTTATAATATTTCTTCCTCTAAGAGTGAAATAGCCGTATCAAGGTCAGAGCAAACTAGTTCATGACACAAAATACCTTCAACCATTTTTAGTAAGGCCTCTATATCTTTCGCTCTGCACTCTCTGTTTGAGGAACCTGTCTTTACGAGGCGTTGCAGGGCTTCAAACTTGCCCAATTCAAGAAGACGCGTCTGGGCACCCTTTTCGTAACGTAGAAAGACGATTGATCCAACCGGAGCAAGGTCTCCGTACAGGGGAAGGCTCTCCAATGGCGGAGGCAGGTAGCGAACATGCTTGCCGTCCAGCCGTAGCCAAACGCTTCTCTGGGCGAGTCCCGGATAGTAGCGAGCCAGGATTTCCACCGAACCTGGCTTTATGCTCATCGGCAGAGGCAGGGGCGAGACACGGAGGGTATCTACATTCAAGACCGCCAATTCATCGGAAAAAAATTTCAATCCATTGGCGGCTAAAGCTGCCGCCAGGGTCGTTTTTCCGCTCCCAGCATCAGCAGGGAAAAGGATCACCCTGTTTCCGTTGCCAAGAACGGCCGCATGAATCAAGAAGCTTTGATTCAGGGCCTCGCTGGCACGGATAAAGACCACAGAGGCAAGACACGGAAGGACTCCGTTCTCTGGCACACCTGCCTTGTAACGCCGGCCATCCAGGTAAATATCCCAGGCGTTGGCCAGGCTGTCGCTGGGGAGAACCGCAAGACGGGTGTCGGGAAGGGCGCCGCGACATGAAGAAAGGTGTGTCATTGTTTCAGCAAACGCCTCTACAAGGCGAAAATCGCTGCAACTAAATTCAAACACCTGGTGAGGGGTTGCGAAAGATCTCCTTACTGCCCACTCCCCCTGCTCGGCGAGAGGCGGGCCGGTCAAATCTATTTTCCACGGATCAATGCCATCCCCAGAATCCTGCGGCCGGTCCGCTCCTAAAAGACCCTCTCGTTCAAAACGGTTCAGTGCATCCTCAACGTCACGCCTGGAAGTGACTTCATCAATAGAAAACTTTGCCGCCAATGTTGCGGTCATGTCTTCAACGCTGGTTTCTCCGTCCAGAAGGCACCAGATATACGCCGAGGAGAGATTCAGGGTCCAAACCCGGTTCGTCCCCTGGAGAAACAGAACCCCACCATCGGCGAAAGGGAAAAAGTGAACGTATGGAGAAGCCGAGGGAAGAGAACCTTCACTATTCAGACGGATATTTTGAGAAATATTCACTTCCCCCCCTTGCTACGAGAACGTTCCCCAAAAAAATCAACGAGCGATCTCAACTTGAAATTCCTGGCAGAGGACGTTGCCCCTTCCATTAAAACCGAGTAGTTTTAGCTTTATTCCGGAATCGAAAGAGTCCCTACCCATTCTGCCGAAAGCCTTTGCTGGCTGTTTCGAATACTTTGCCCACTGCACGGCAGGTATCCATCATGTCGGGCGCGCTCAAGGTCGGATGCACTAAAAACATAAGACTCGTCTCACCCAATTCCTTCGCCACCTTCAATCTGGGGATGTGCGCACTGCCAGGCCGATCCAGGCCCTCAAAAGCCTTCTCCAGATAAATTTCGCTGCAACTTCCGCTAAAGCATGGGATCCCCTCATCATTAATGGCCCCCATGATCCGGTCCCGGCCCCACCCCTCTTTGAGCATTTCGGGTCTTATGAACACATAATACTTGTAGTACGCATGCTCGATTTCGGCGGAAGGCTCTGTCACCCGAAGCGCTGGAATGGACTTAAAAAATCTCGTCAGAACAGCCGCATTGCGGCGGCGGGCCCTTAACCAGTTTTCCAGTTTGCGAAGCTGTACTCTCCCGATAGCCGCCTGCATCTCCGTCATTCGCCAGTTGGTGCCAAAGGATTCATGGAGCCAGCGAAACCCGGGCGGGTGATTGCGGTTATATATCGCATCGTAACTTTTGCCGTGGTCCTTAAAGGCCCATCCGCGATTCCAGACATCGTGGTCATTGGTGGTAAGCATGCCTCCTTCTCCGCCGGTGGTCATGATCTTGTCCTGACAAAAGGAAAAGGCAGCCGCATCCCCCAGGGAACCGACGGGCCGTCCCTTATAGGTTGCGCCGTGGGCCTGGGCACAGTCTTCGATGACCCTCAGGCGAAACTCACGAGCCAGTTCGAGTATTGGATCCATGTCGCATGGCCACCCCGCCAGATGCACAGCAATAATTGCCCGGGTTCGGGGCGTAACAACCCTGCGAATGGTTTCGGCAGACACGTTCTGACTTACCGGGTCTATGTCCGCGACCACGGGGATACCGCCACGCATGCAGACAGCGCTCGCCGAAGCGATAAAAGTCCGACTGGTCGTGACAACCTCGTCGCCGGGAACGATGCCAAGGGCGTAGAGGGCCAGTTCAAGAGCCACCGTCCCATTGGAGAGGGCCACCCCGTAGCGGCATACGCAATACTCGGCGAACTCCTGCTCGAACTGACGGCCTTCGTCGCCGGTCCAGTAGTTGACCCGACCTGACTGCAGCACGGAGGCCACCACATCGATCTCATCCTGCATGAAGGATGGCCAGGAAGGAAATACTCTTGGGTCTGTCTTTGGTATTGGCGATGTCAGGACACTATTCCTTGCATTAAACACCTCATTTTTCATTAATTTAACCCCCATAATCTTCACGAGTCAAGCTATCTAAATGGATTTCAGCTGAACTTCTGCGGCTACCGGCTTATGGTCAGAGCCAGCTGAGTCCTCTATAATGTAGGAAGTTAAAATTTCAAAGTGACTGCTTAAAAAAATATGGTCAATTCTCACCATTGGTAAAAGACTGATTTTTCTATTAAAACTAGACAATTGGGAAGGAAAAGTAAAACCGAACCCCCGCCCTGCTTTCCCATGCGCATTGTTCAAATACTTTGAAATCAATCGATAAGTATCGGTCTGGTCCGGAGTATTGAAGTCTCCCCCCAGGATGATCGGACCAGGCTCTGCAAGTACATTTTCCTCAATCAAGGCTTTCAACTGATTGTGCCTGCGCAACCAGTTGCCCCACAGGGGATGAACGTTAAAGACAATAAAGCTCCCCCGTGGCAACTCGACCCTGACTGCCTGCGCCTTCGCTTTTTCTTCGAAAACCTCCAGTGATGTAAGGGGGTAGCGGCTGACCACGGCTTGGAGCAAGGCGGGCGCATAGGCACTGTATACGTCCCCCTCGCCATAAAGCCCATGAAGATCCGTTAGCAGAGCATTAAATACCTTCGGGTTGATTTCCTGCAGCAGGAGGATATCCGGCCGATGGTTCTGAACGACCTGTGCAATCCGATCTGCATAAGGATTTTTCGACCAGGTATTAAAGGTGATGACCTTGATTTCCGCGGCAGGCCGAGAAGAGGTTTCCTGAGAAAACCGGAAAAGATGAGCATGATGGCCGAGAATAATGGCCGCCGAAAGGCCGAGGACCGTCGCCAGTCGAAGATGTTGCATCAATCCTGCCCAGATCATTCCAGGCAACAATCCGATGAGTAGCCAGGGCATCAGGTACACGGTATAGCGGGCCAAGAAGAAATGATCGCCCGACCACCAACGCAAGACAAGGCCGGCAAAAACGGCCACGCCAAAAGACCACCAGACAGCCCGGAAGAAAAGCCGGAAGAAACGGGAAATGGGTGCTTTCGCATTCATTCGAAACTGAACCTGCAAATGACGTCAGGGGATAAAGGCATCCCTACATTCCCCCCGGCCCTCGCGCTCATGGTCGAGATCAGGCTCGACTTCATCGGTGTCAGGGGCCACACCTTCGCTGCGAAGCACCTTCCAAAAGGTCATGACCAGAATATATAGATCCAATCGCAATGACCAATTCTCGACATACCAGACGTCCAGAGCCAGTCGTTCATCCCAGGGCAAAAAGTTGCGGCCATGAATCTGTGCCCACCCAGTAAAACCGGGGCGGACCGTATGCCGCGACTTTTCCCTTCCCGAATAGTAGGGCAGGTATTTCGTCAGCAACGGGCGCGGACCGACCAAACTCATGTCGCCACGCAGGACATTGAACAGCCCGGGCAACTCGTCCAGACTGCTTCGCCGGAGGAATCGGCCGAATGCTGTCAACCGCTGCCCATCCGGCAGGAGACGACCGTCCTCATCGCGTGCATTTGACATGGTGCGGAACTTGAGCAACTTGAACGGCTTTTCATACAGCCCAGGGCGAACCTGCCGAAAAAGAAAGGGAGAGCCGAGCCGCACCCGCACCAAGAAAGCGACCACTACGATAACCGGCAAAAGAAGAGACAACGCCGCCAAAGTGACAAGCAGGTCCAGCGTTCTTTTCCCTGGCTGTTTCTGGAGAACCCCTTCGCGAGGTTCAGGTTTTTGCCTTGGCCGTCTCATAAAGAAAGAATCTCCGGACGGTGAAACGCGACAGTTCCCGAAACCCGACTAGCCGATGCACCCATAAAGCAGGGGTATTGTGAGCGGCAAAATAACCGTAAGCTTTGCGAACATTTCTTTTTTGCAGATGGTGAAGGACGCTCCCCATAAAATAAGTTGCTAACCCTTCCCCCCTCTCATCGGCCACAACATGCATATCGAACATGTAGACCTCGTCCGGGCCAAGATCGATCCCGAACCACTTCACGTGAGGATGGATTTCGGGCGTCCGGGCGGCATCTCGGCTTACATACCACAGGTCGCCGACGACCTTGCCATTACGGATCATGGCAACGGTCCGGTAACCACGGCGGAAATAACTTGCGGCCCGTTCACGGCGGCTTCGCAGAGGGTAGAAAATGGGACTTTCGAAAAACTCTTCCGGTCCCAAGTCCAGGAGTTGCAGGCCATCGGTTGGCGGCTTCTTCAAAGGCTTCAATTCCGCCAGGCTCTTCTCAACCGGCACCGCCTCCTCGTACTTGTAAAAGGAGAACCGCAAAGCGGCCCCAAAGCCCTCCTTCCTGGCATGCTCGCAAAACTGGTGATACTTGATCAATCCCAACCTCACCATGTTGTTGCTCCTTTCTAAAATCGAACCCTCTTGAAAAAGGTCCAGATTTCTTCTTTTTCTTCTACATGCCGACCTTC
This sequence comes from Desulfuromonas sp., assembly GCF_002868845.1. Taxonomy (NCBI): domain Bacteria; kingdom Pseudomonadati; phylum Thermodesulfobacteriota; class Desulfuromonadia; order Desulfuromonadales; family Desulfuromonadaceae; genus Desulfuromonas; species Desulfuromonas sp. The sequence goes on along the minus strand of NZ_PKUB01000051.1, from coordinate 25,712 downwards.
ATGGTCCGAAGAACGTTGCGGTCAACTTTTCCGGTCGCGGTCCGGGGGAATTCTTCCAGGAAATGAATTGTTTCCGGAAGCATATAGGGCGGCAAAGAACGGCTGCAAAAATCAAGAAGATCCAGGCCGGAGAGGTTGCCTGCCTGCACAAAGGCAAGGATTCTGGAGCCGAGCACCTCGTCGGAGATATCCACCACGGTCGCCTCCCGCACTTCCGGGTGACTGTTTAGAACCAAATCGATCTCATCGATCTGGATCCGGTAGCCACGGCTCTTGACCTGCCGATCCCGACGCCCGAGGATGAGCAGGTTGCCATCCTCGTCAAAAGTTACCAGATCTCCGGTGCGATACACCCTCCCCGGCCAAGGACGAAGAGGATTTTCAACGAAAGAGGTCGCGGTCTTCTCGGTATCCCGCCAATACACGAGAGCCACCGTCGCGCTGCAAACATGAAGCTCCCCGATTTCACCGGGCCGGCGAACAGCCTCTCCCTTCTCATTGAGGGCGAACACCTCGAAGTTCGGGAAGGGGCGACCGATGGGAATCTTCCAGCACTCATCGTCGGGGATCTCCCCAACTTGATAAAACGTCGACGAGTTGGCTTCCGTTTGCCCGTAAAGGTTGTAGACATCGGTCTTTGGCATCATCTCCCGGACCCGCCGCAGGTGCTTCACCGGCAGCACGTCCCCCGAGAAAAGCACGAGACGCAGTGCATCGAAATTTCGATCGCCCAAGTTGCCGCGCTCGGCCATCAGAGCAACAACCGACGCCACCGAATTCCAGATCGTAATCCCCGAAGTTTCGATAAATTGAGTCAGGCGAGCCGGAAACGGGCCAAGATTTTCCGGCACCAGAACAAGCGTCGCCCCATTGCGCACAGCGGTGAACAGATCGAAAACAGACAGATCGAAATGGAAAGGAGCGTGGCCGGCCACGCGGTCATCAACGCCGACATCAAAAAAATCGGCCGCCATATCGACAAATGCCAGAGCATTCGAATGGGAGATGGTGACCCCCTTCGGTACCCCTGTCGAACCGGATGTATGAAGAATGTAGGCCGGCCGGGTGTCGGAAATTTCCACCGGCGGCGCCTCCGGAGCCAAGGCAACCTCTTCCCAGGCCAGTGTCCGCCAGGGAGTTTCTTTTGGCAGTGAGCCGTCGGTTAGCACGGCCGACTTCACTCCGGCTCCGCCTTCCGGCATCGCCAACAGCTGCCCTGCAAGCGCGGAGGAAACAACCAGTACCGATATGTCGCAACCGCTCAGTACAAGGCCCTGGCGCTGGGGAGGCGCCTGGGGGTCAAGCGGGACATAGACTCCACCCGCCTTCAGGATACCGAAAATGGCCACAACGCTTTCCGGGGATTTTTTGACCAAAATACCCACCCGGTCCCCGGGGCGGACCCCCGTTTGGACCAAAAGGGTGGCAAGGCGGCCACTTTGTTGGTCCAATTCGGCATAGGTCAGGGTCCGTTCCCCGTGGATGAGCGCAGTGCGGTCGGGATGTTTTTCGGCGCTCCTGGTTAACAAATGATGAAGCAGGTACACACCCATGTCCCCGCCTTCCGTCTCAGAGGTTATAAAAACTGGCGATGATATTTCTCTGAATCTCCGAAGTCCCGGAATAAATCCGCCCGGCCAGGGAGTCACGTACGTGCCTCTCCGGTTCGTATTCAGTCGAGTAGCCGTATGCCCCATGGAGTTGGAGGGCGTCGAGGCTGTTGTGGACGTAGCTCTCGCTGACGAACAACTTGGCGATAGCCGAGTCCTTGGGCGCCCGCATCCCCTGGTCCTTCATCCAGGCCACCTTGTAGAGAATCATGCGAGACAATTCGATCCTGACCGCCATGTCGGCGATCCGGTGCGAAACAGCCTGGTTCGACCCGATCGGTCGTCCAAACTGATGCCGCTCCCCGGCATAGCTAACGCACGCCTCCAACTCCCGTTCCATGGCGCCCAGGTGAGCGGCAAACAGACAGCCGCGCTCCCATTCCATCTCCGCGTTGAAAATAGCTGTACCCGCCCCTTCCTTCCCCAACCGGTTTTCCTCCGGGACCTCGCAGTCCTGAAGAATCACCTCGCCGATAGGGCAGGTTTTCAGTCCCATCAACTCCAGAGGGCGGCCGACGGAAAAGCCCGGAAAGCCCTTCTCGACAATAAAGGCGGAAATGCCTCCGAAGCTGCGATCCGGGTCAGTAACCGCGAAGACCAGGAGAAGATCAGCGATGGGAGCATTAGTGATGAAGATCTTGGTGCCGTTGAGGATATAGCGGTCTCCCTCTTTCCGGGCCTGGCAGCGCATGCCGAAAGCATCAGATCCCGCCTCGGGTTCAGTCATCGCATGTCCGCCGATCATTTCACCCCGCACAAGAGCCGGCAAGAATCTTTCCTTCTGCGCCACTGACCCGAAACTCAGGATCGGCTTTACGCAGGTCCAGAGATGGGAGTTGATCGCGAAGACCAGGCCATTGTCGCGGCAGCCATAACTCAGCCCTTCCAGAGAAAGGAGGCAGGTCAGAGCATCCATCCCCAGTCCTCCGTATTCCTCCGGCACCGGCAACCCGAGCAAGCCAAAATCGGCGCACTCTCGCCAGCCATCCAGGAAAAACTCTCCCCTCTTCTCCCGGGCCGACAGATCGTCAACGAGTTTTTTCTGGGCGAATCGGACGACCGCCTCCTTGAATTCAGTTTGATCTTGCGAAAGGGAAAAATCCATGAGCTCCTCTCCTCGACAGGACAACGTGGATAGACATCGTTCAGCCTCAGACGTTCCCTGCCCCCCGTTTACGCGCTGACAGACCTGCCAGGGCGTGAACAATGGCCCATGTTGCGAGATGTGACGAGAAGGCGTGGGGGTCTTGATTCGGATAGACCTCGACGAAATCGAGCCCTTCGAAACCCGCCTCGCCGATCCGATACAGGGCCGAAAAAATTTCATGGGCAAAAAGACCATTAAAATCGGCAGGGCCTCCAGGGTTGAAGGCCGCATCTATGCAATCGCTGCAAATGGTGACGTAAACTTGTTCCGTCCTCTCATGGGCGATACGGATCGCCTCCTCGACAACCGCATCGATTCCCCGTGACCGGATGTCCCTGATGGTAAAGACACTGGCCCCCATTTCCCGGGCGTATTCCATTTGTGCCGGTGAGTTCCTCGGCCCTCGGATCCCAAGATGAACGACACTCTGGGTCCTGACCTCCGGCAATTGGTAGATATGGTGCAATGGCGAGCATCTGGGCGTCGCATCGGTGCCGAACCCCTTGGCGTTATCGAAGTGGGCATCAAGATGGATGACGCCAACCGAGCCGGACCGGTTGTTACTGAGCGCCCGGATCACTTCCGGGGTAAAGGAGTGGTCCCCCCCCAAAACAACCGGAATGCTTCCCTGCCGGTAGACCAGGTCCATCATTTCGAACACCTGCTTCATTGTTTCCTTGGAGCAATTCGGGTTGACGGCGACATCGCCGGCATCCACCAGGCGCAGATGATCAAACAAATTGATATCATACTCCGGCAAAAATCCGCCGTAGCGCGCTGAGGCATGCCGGATGGAGCGCGGTGCGAGTTCGCAGCCGGTGTAAGATCCCCAGGTCACCGTCCCCTCCCAGGGCACACCGACGATAACGGCATCGAGGCCCGGGTCCGGAGATGCCGAATCCAGGTTCGGCACGCCAAGGAACGTGGGCGTGTCTCCGTATACTTTCGGCAAGGCGAGCTTGCGACCAGGAACCATCGGAATGTTGCTGAAATCCATTTTTATTTCACTGGTTTCCACACGCTAAACCCTCCACAGGGGAGCCTTTATCGGCTTTGGGTGACGAAGGAGGTGATCGCCTCGACAGATGTGAAGTTCTCCGGAAGAATTTCGTCATCCCCGATCTTCATTTCGAAAGTTGTCTCCAGATAGCCGATCAGGTGCATGATTCCCAGGGAATCGATCATTCCCTTTTCGATAATGTCGTCATGATCAGCGATTTCCCGGTGTTCGCTATTTTTGGCGATTTTCGTGATAATGAAATCCCGGATCACCTCTCGCTCAGTGCCTTTCATAGCCGATCTCCTTTTAAAAATCAGATGGTCTTTTCCGCGAGTATCTCTGCTACATCCTGGACCTGAATGGGCATTCCGTCGGCCAACTTGGCATTTCCTTGAGTCAGCATGGTCAAGCAGAAAGGGCAGGCGGTGGCGATTTTCAACGCGCCGGCGGCCATTAACTGCCCCACGCGTTCATCCCCCATGGGTCGGCCCTCCTGTTCCTCCAGCCAGATGCGGCCGCCTCCGCCGCCACAGCAAAAGGCATCCTTCCCCTTCCGATCCGACTCTTCGATATGAATCCCGGCGGCGCGAAGCAACTGTCGGGGCTCCGTCGTGATGCCGTTATACCGGGCGAGGTAACAGGGGTCATGAAAGCCGATGGCTGATTCTTTCCCCCCGGAGGGCAACCGAAGGCGGCCACTGCTGAGAAGTTCACTAAGCAATTCGCTGTGATGCACCACTTCCAGCCCGTCGCCGAATGCGGGATATTCATGGCGGAGCGTATTGAAGCAATGGGGACATGCAGTAACAATCCTCCGGATGCCCATTCGCTCGAATGCTTCAAGGTTCCGCACAACCAGTTCCTGACAGAGGTATTCGTTTCCCAAACGTCGGGCCGCATCGCCGCAGCAGACCGCCTCTTCCCCGGGGACGGCGAAACGAATCCCGGCCCGTTTCAAGAGCTCTGCAAGCGCCTCTATCACCTGCCTGTAGCGGGGGTCATACACCCCGTTGCATCCGGGCCAGAGAAGGATTTCCGCCTCCGGCGTATCGGCCCAAATTGGCAATTGGGCCTCCACGGCCCGATCGACGCGCTCGCGGGATTCCAGCCCAAAGGGATTGCCGTTGTGCTCAAGACCGCGAAATGCCGTCAGCAGTTCTGACGGGAACCGCGCCTTGGTAAGGACCAGAAAACGGCGCATGTCGATAATCCGGGGGACATGCTCCACCCCCACCGGGCAGTGCGCCTCGCAGGAGCGACAGGTGGTACACGCCCATAGTGCTTTCTCCTGGACAACCTCTCCGGCAAGGGCCGGAGCATCCTCGCCGCCTCCAGGGCTTCGGCCCTGGCGTGCTTCTCGAACGCCCGGGATCAGGCGTGACTGTATCGATTCACTAATTTCCTTGGGAGAAAGAGATTTTCCCGATTGCCAAGCAGGACATTGACTTTGACAACGACCGCAGCCCGTACAGGCATCGGCGTCGAGGAGACGCTTCCAGTAGAAATCCTCGATCCGGCCAACGCCAAAAGAGGTCGCATCCTCATCGGAAAGATCGAGGGGAACAAGGGCCCGGGCAGCATCCCGATCGGCGAAGAACAGGGCGGCCGGACCGGCAACAAGGTGAAACAGCCGTGTGAAGGGAATTGCCGCCAGGAACCCGAGGGCGACCAGTAGATGCCCCCACCACAGCCCCAGATGCAGAGCGGAGAAAGTTTCAGTCTCGACTCCGGGCAGGAGGCCGGCAACCGAATAGCCCACCGGCGACCATGGTGCCCAGGGGTCGGGCTCGCGGGCCAGTCTCACCCCCTCGAGAAGAAGTCCCGAAACCGGGAGAGCGGCGACAAGGGCGAGGACCAGGCCGCTGGTGCGGGCACGGCTCAGCTCCTCAGGTCGCAGGACCCAGCGGCGCCACGCTGCCAGAATGACACCGACGAGCACCAGTACGGAGAAAAGGTCGAGTCCAAGGTTGAGGATGAGGTACCATCCGCCGCTGAAAGTCGGCAGACCGAAATGCTCCTGAAGCATAAGACAGAAGGTGCCGAGGAGAAAAATGCCGAACCCCCAGACGATCAGGCCGTGAAAAAGCCAGGGATGGGAGGGGCTTCGGAGCCGCCTCTGGGTCGCGACATCGGCTGCCAGGTCGAGGGACCGTCGCCAGGGATGACTCATCCGGTCCCGGCCGGCTCCCCGCCCCGTTCGCCAGCGGCTTATGCGGACCCCGACCCCCCAGGCCAAAACAGCCGCAGCTGCCGCAGTCAGCAGGTACATCAACCAGTAGGTATGGCTGTATGTGCCAAGAGGTCGGGTGACTTCCATCATTCACACCTTCAGGCGACCTGCTGTCGCCGGGCTTTTAATTCCTTGGTCAGAGTCGGAATAATTTTGAACAGATCGCCGACGATCCCGTAATCGCAGTGCTGGAATATTTCCGCCGCAGGATCCCTGTTGATCGCCACCACCCGGCGGGCGCCACGCATGCCCGCCAGATGCTGAATCGCACCGGAGATCCCGCAGGCAATGTAAAGGTCGGGGCCGACCACCTTTCCGGTTTGTCCGATCTGATGAGCATGATGTATCCAACCGGCATCGACAGCGGCCCGGCTGGCACCGAGGCCGGCGCCGAGCACCTCGCAGAGATCCCTCAGAGCACCCCAGTTCTCAGGTCCGCCGATTCCCCGTCCCCCCGCGACCACGACTCGGGCCTCTCCCAACTCAACCGTGGCTGCGGCCACGTGCACCACATCCCTGAGAGTGGAGCATAAATCTTGCGGCACAGGCACGACGTGGAATGCGATCTCCGGAATCTCCTCCCCCGCCCTCTCCACCCGAGCGGCTGTCGGGCGCAAAGTTACCAGGGTCGGGGAGCGCTCCAGTCGCAGATCTGCGAGGATCTTTCCGGCATACAGAGGCTTGCGTGCCAACGGAGTTCCATCTACGGCAGTTTCCAGAGCGATACAGCCCTGCGCCAATTCCGCGTCAAGCCGAGCCGCCAGGGCGGCTGACCATGCCTTGCCGAGCGCCGAAGCCGGGCCGACGATGAGCCGGGACCTCAAGGATTTGGCTAAATCGGCCAGGAATGGGACCCAGGCCTCGTGACTGAAGGAGGGTAAGACATCATCCTGAACGGCATGAACGGTATGAATGCCAAGCCCCGCCAGTTGCCTGGCCTGGTCCCGGACACCGCTAGAAGGCCAAACGGCATGTAGTTCCGCACCGCTCTTGCGGGCAAAACGTGCTGCGGAAGCAACCGCCATCAGGCTGCCGGCAGTCAATGCACCTTTCGGTTCCAGCAACACCAAAACGTTCATGGGATTCTCCCGGTTTCAGGATGCGAATTCCTGTCTCAGCAAGTCGGCCAGACACTCAACGGCGGCACTCTCTTCCTCTGTAAAGATTTGTCGCCTCCTTTCCGTATTGGGGGCCGTGACCCCTTCCACAACCCAGCCAGGCTCAAGGTCGGCGCCTCCTTCGGGAACTTGCACCTCTCTGACCTCCTTCCGCCTCGCCTTTAGAATTTGTGGCAGGGTTGGATAACGCGGGGTGTTGATCCCTTTCTCCGTTGTCACCACTGCCGGCAGTGCCATATCGAAGGTCAAATGTCCCCCCTCCATCTCCTGGTCGGCAACCAGCCGATTACCATTCAATTCCATTCGGGATACGGCCGAAGCATGCCCAAAGCCCAGTTGCTCGGCTACCCGCTCGGCCACTTGGGCACCATCGTCATCCACTGCATGTTTGCCGGCCAGAACCAGGTCCGGAGCCAGTTCTCTCAGTAGGCCCGCCAGGCACAGGGCTGCCCCTCGGCCCGTCAACTCTGCACCGGAAGGCGGCCGCACCAGCACCCCGGCCTCAATTCCAAGGGCCAAAGCGGAACGTACTGCCTTAAGTGCGTTTTCCCCTCCCAGGCTGACCGCCGTCACTTCAGCACCGAGGGATTCCTTCAACCGCACCGCCTCCTCCACCGCAAATTCGTCATATGGATTGAGGATGAAATCGAGATGATCGGTAATCACTGTTCGCCCATCATCACCAATTTCCGGTGTTGCAGCGGTATCGGGTACGCTTTTGACCAAAACGGCAATCTTCATTGTTTTCCCTTTCGGGACATAATTTCCTTTGAAATATCACTCCATCGAGATTTCGACTTCCATGTCGGAAGGGTGCTGCTCACACGGCCTCGACGGCAGCGCCGAACTGGTTCTTCCGGCCCGTCAACATGTTTTTAACGAAAACCGAAGTTTCACTGCGAGCATAGTCACGAACCTCCACGAGGTGATCACACTTCGCCGAGGCCACCACCGGCCTGAGAGTCAACCACTGGGGATCGGGTGTTTTTCCTTGGGCCCAGGCCAGAAGCGCCGCCGGAAGGTTCGCCCCGGCGGCATGAGAGAAGGGATAGCCGCCTCCGAAGCGAGGGTTCATCTCCAGAACCCGGCATTGGTCACCCTCGACGAAAACGTCACAATCGAGATTTCCGACATGTTGCAGAGCCTCGCCTATTTTGCGCCCGACTCCCTGGAGAAGCGGAGAAACCACAGTAACGGCCTGGTCAGTCTCTCCGGCCCGCATGGCTTTTTTTTGCTTGACGAAAGTGCCGACATGGCGCCCCTCCAGGTCATTCACCACGTCGAGCCCGTACTCGACTCCCGCAAGGCGCTCCTGCACCAGCATGCACTGCTCCAGGTTGGCCGCGCTCGGGCCCGCCAGACAAGTACGCAAAAGGCGTAGCTTGCTCAGGTTCCAGGCCATCTCCAGTTCTTCGAGGCTCTCCGGGTACTCGATACCGATCGATGCGCTCCCCCAGCGAGGCTTGATTACCAGCGGGAGACCGAGTTCGTCCCGCCCCAGTGCACCCCGCACGTCTTCGAGGGTGACGAAGGTCCGTGGCACCTTCAAACCGGCCTGCTCCAAGAATTCCGTAGCGGCCAATGTGTCGAAACAAAGGTCTATCACCTCCGGAGAGGAAACAACTGGCAGGGTTCCCACGGCCATGAATCGGTCGCGCTGGCTCGCGAGGAGGGGAAGCTCAAGGTCGTTGAGCGAAAGAAGCAGACCCACTCGGTGTTGGCGACAAATCTCCAAGAGCTGGTCAAAATAATCGGGGTGATTTATCGTTGGGACGACGAAAGCGCGATCCGCCATCTGAAGAGCCGGGGCTGTGGGATTGGAATCGACCGCAACAACTTCCCCCTGGCCGCCAAGGGCCTGACGGAAGTAGTGGACAAGATAATTTCTGCGGCCGGCACAAGTGAGCAGGATATTGGGCATGATGACCTCCGTACCGACTCAGAAAGTATAGGTTCCAAATACGTCAGAAAATTCCTGGCGACGACGAATGACCTTGTGATCCTCTCCGTCATGGATCAGGATCGGTGGTGAGGGATGAATGAACGGGGGAGTAAGCACGATTGTATAGGCTCCAACATTGCAGATTTGGATAAAATCGCCCCGCTCGATTTCTTCGCATTCGATATTCTGCAGAAGACAATCCTTTTCCATGCAAGTGGCGCCCACCACGTCATAATTACTTCTCGGGCGGCTTGCGCCGTTTCCCTTAATAACTTCATAAGGATGATTGCGATGGTGCAAGGTCGGCTTGACGTTAAAAATACTGCCATCGACCACTGCGAGCCGCCGCTCACCGATCTTTTTGACCTCGAAAACCCTCGTGACGAAACTCATGGTATCGGCTACCACCGCCATACCGGGTTCAATGATCAGCCGGGGCCGCCGCGCCTTCACCCAAGGGTGACGACGGAGCTCTTCGCCCACCGCCTCTGCGTAGTCGCCATAGGAAGGAGTATCACACAACCCCATCTCCGGAACTCTGTGCCCGAAAAAGCCGCCGCCGAGATTGAGATATTCGATGGTGTCAGAGAAATGCCTCTCCGCCGCGGCGGACAGACAGCGAACGATGGTCCGATAAACCCAAACACTTCTGGTACTTGAAGAGGTGTGCCCATGCAGGGCGTTGACCCGGATGTTCGATTGTGACCGTATCTGGTGCGCCGCCTCCCCAAGGGCCTCTGGCGAAAAGCCGAAGCGCCCGGTTGGCAAATGCTCCTGCAGCTGCGATTTCCCCTCATCGTCGACCAAGGGGATGTTGACTCGCAACCCGATGTTTACCACCGTGGTCGGGTTCAAACGGGCAAACTCCGTCACTTCTTCCAGTTCACGGAATGTGTCGATGTTGAGCAGCATTCCCCCGCGGATAGCAAGTTCGAGGTCATCCTTTCCCTTGATGGGCCCGTTGAATATGATTTCTTCGGGATTGCATCCAATCCGCAGGGCCAGATCGAGCTCCAATCGTGACACCACTTCCGCATGTGCCCCAAGGTCACTCGCCATTCTGCAGACGTAGGGGATGTAATTCGTTTTGTATGAATAACCAATAACGATATCGGGGTAGTGCCGAGTGAACGCAGCCCTCAGTTCTCTGAAATTCCGAGCGAAAGCATCCTGGTCGAAGAGGTAGAAAGGAGAACCGAAACTTCGTTCGATGTCAGAGAACTTCCTGTGAGCATCCATTTCCGTCATCCGTTTCCCACTCTTGGTCGTCAACCCGTCCGACAAGGGTCTTCCGATCGGTTCGTTCCCGACTTCGCCACCATCCCCCCCTCTGGAGACAATTGTCCCAGGAAAGGCATTCAGCATCTTTTGTTTTAAGGAATAATTCCCCATAGGGTTCCCCCTGCCATCGGCTTGCCTCTAGAATGGCGAAAAAAGGCCTAAATAACAGAAACTTCTTATACTATGAGCTTAATTTATATACGCTTTTAGGGGATTTTCAATGGAAGGAAGGAATGATTTTTTTAGAAAAAAGGTAGGAAGAAAAGGAAGACTAAAGTCTGACTTGTTTGCCGAATCGGAAAGAGGGCTTTGCGGGTTTACCGAGGTGCGTTCCATCGCCGGGTCCCCTCGATGCAGAGAACTAAAGGCAACGGAGGATTTTAATGTTTTTCTCCTTTCATTTCACAGCCCAGAAACATCCGATAATCGAGCCAACCAAACGTTTGACAACGAAGGACGCTCAGGACCCTAAATCCCAAGGGCCTCTCCATAAAGTTACTCATGCATTCGAAGGATAATCTCAATATCAAAATTTTCCATCCGAAGCCGTCCGTTCCGTCCCATAGCCATTGCTTCATCACGGTGATCCAACATCCATCCCATTGCCCGGGCCATCGCTGGAACATCCCCAACCGAAGTCAAAATCCCGCAATCATCGGTAAGGAGGTCACGCGTACCGCGACTATCCGAACCGATGCATGGCCTCTCCAGGCATAAAGCCTCCATGACGCTCCGGGGTAGACCTTCCCTCTGCGAGGGCAAAAGAACGGCGCAAGAGGCTTGCATCAGGGCAGGAATGTCTTCCCGGAAACCGAGAAAATGGGTACGCCCCTTGATATTCAAGCGCCCTGCAAGATCTTCCATACGACTTTTTAGAGGACCGTTCCCTGCAAAAGCGAGATGTGCATCCTGCCGACCCAGACGGGCAAAAGCATGCAAGGCATCCCGATGACGTTTCCCGGGGTTAAATTCTGCGACCATAAGAAAAAGNTAAGAAAAAGTGAATCAGCGGATCTCATTCCCAACTGCCGACGGATCTCTTCACCATTTTTCGGATCAACTCGGGCATTGTTATAAAAATGATTATCAACACCAATTCCAGGCATGAACCTAATCCGTGAGTTTGGAACAATCCGGTGTTTTTGAGCAGCTGCCTTGTCTTCCTGATTGATGACCACCAAGTAGTCAGTCCACTTGCCAGCCGCTCCCTCTAGGGAAGAAAATAAAAAATTCTTGAGAGGGTTCCCTCCTGAGTAAAAATGGAACCCATGTGCGGTATAAACTACTTTTGGTTTGATTTTTTCACTGACCCTGCGTAAGGAGTACCGAGTTATAAAGGAAGCTATGGGCGTGTGCACATGTATCAGATCATATTTTTCTCTTGAAACTGTTTCGCGTATTGTTTGGGGAGCCTTAAACAAAGTTTGCAAGTCAAAAGGGTTTCGCGTCCAGCTCACATCCCAAACCTGATTAAAGGCCTCAGTACATTCTGGGCAATCAGATATTCCGTGAGACATAGCATCCACCTGCCACCCTTTTGCCCGAAAATGATTTGCAAAAGGAAGCAGGAATCTTCTGATCGTTCCTGAAACTGTAGTTATAAAAAGAACACGTTTCATGTTTGAAAATCCGATGTAAAAGTTTTTTCAGTAAGTAAAATCAGGCTTCCCGAAAAAGAAATTATATTTTCAGTTCAAAATATCCCTATAAATGTTTTCATACTTTTCAACAACAGTGTCCAGAGAAAACATTTCCAAAATTCTTTGACGTGCTTGGTTACCGAGATTCATTCGCTCATCTTTATGCATTTTCCAAAAACCATACCAAGCCATACATAAAGATTCAGAGTCACGAGGTTTTACAACTTTGCCAGTGTCTCCCACAATATATGCCGAGTCACCTACGTCAGTAACAACGCAAGGCACACCACAGGCCATTGCCTCGCCAATTGAGTTTGAGAATGCCTCACCGTAAGAGGAAGAGGAGCATTTAAGATCAAAAGAAGAGACGATCCTTGGTATATCCGATCTACGCCCGAGCAAATGAAAACGATCCCTAACCCCTGAAGAATCAAGCATTGAAGTTAATTCTTCATTGTCGTAATTGATACCATCACCACACAACACAAAGTCCACTTTGGTGATTAAGCTTTTGAACATTTGTGCAGCATGTACAAAGTTTTTATGATCTTTTTGTGGATCGTAGCGTGCAACTAATCCGACAATGAAAGAGTCCTTAGATATACCTAACTCTTCGCGAACTTCATTTCGCCCGACCGGATCAGGTTTAAAAGAATCCAAATCAAAACCATTTGGAATTGTTGTAATTTTTTTCGAATCATACCCAATTTTTTCGTGTACCCTCCTTGCTTCTTCAGCACAGCAAATAATTTTTCGAGGCAAATACTTGGACATTATTGCACAGGTTTTTGCCGTCATAATGGTGGTTTTCTTACTAGAACTGGGATCAAGATTACTGTTTCGAATATTCCAGACAACAGATAAGTTCCCCGAAAGTTTTGCCGCAATACCACCTATCAAATCCGCATGGTACATCCAGGTTTGAACAAGATCCGGATCACTCCAGCGAAAAGCCTTGACAAGTCGATAGATTCCTTTCAACTCAGGAACCCCTCTGCGCATCCCTAAAGTTTTTACAGGGACTCCTATTTCGTCAAAAATAACTTTCAAAGGAACATAATCTGTCATTGAAATAACTTCAGGCACAAAGTCATTTTTATCCATCCGAGACAGAAGCTTAAAAAGCATCATCTCTGCTCCGCCGGTACCTAACCCTGTAATCACAAAGGTTATTTTACGTTTCATAAGTTTAACCAGTTACCCTTGTCACAACCTTAAACTCTTTCGAGTTGACGGTACCGTGAGCTGCAATCAATCCGAAAATCAACCATGTCGGTTTCCGACCATCCCAACTAAGCCCCATTCCACCAACGAAAAGCGCCACAAGCATTATTATCCACAGCCGTTTCCCCAGGAGTTCCATTCCGACCACCTTCTTAACAAGAGAAAGAACCATGGCCATAAAAATCAAAAATCCAACCATCCCTTGCCCGACTAGAATGGAAAGAAAAAGGTTGTGTGAAGCGGCCGGATAACCAAATAAAGGTTCAACACTGAATCGAAAAGCTCCAACGCCCACCCCTAGGGCAGCAAAGACCGGACTCCCACCAAACACTCTTAAGCCATCAGTCCATATATTCATCCTAGAATTCAAATTCCCAGAAGCCACTTCATGACCAATGGACAAAATTCGAGACCAGTTTGTACTTGGAACCATCTGATAAATCACTAAAGCGAAAAAACAGGAAAGCATTAAAAAGGCTACTTTGCTTTTCAACTTAACATTTTCTTGTGAAATAATTATGTAAAACAGAGCCACCAAAAGAGCCAAAAAAGCAGTTCTAGAGGCTGTAAGGAAAACTGCGAAAACAGCTATAGGAACGTACATGAAAAAGAAAGCCTTCTGAATCCTTCCTTCGACTTTTTTAAAAACGTACCATGCCAGGGGTATTCCTAATGTAATTATTAAACCAATGTCATTCGGATCGAATCCCTCCATTGAATAGCGTGAATAAGCGGTTTGTTCATGCCTCTGATAAGCCGTCAGGGTGTAAATTGCAGACACAAAGCATCCGCACACATAGCCTTTAAACAAAAGTAAAACTTGATTTTCAGTTTGAGCAAACTCCCAAAGTAACCACACGAAGAGAAAAAGTTGTATCAAAGATTTTGTAGCAATTTGACTCATGTTGGAGTCAACACTCCAAAGAATGGTCGCCATACTCCAGAGTATGTAGAAAATAAAGAAAAATAAAAAAGGGCCAAAAGGACGGCCTCTCTTATCAATTAAAACAGAAATAACACCAACTAAAAACGCAAAGGCTCCAATGACTCGTGTCAATGTACCAAAAGTGGAAAAAACGATTAAATTTTCAATTGGGATAAAAAAAACCAAGACAAATAGAGAACATAAAACGACTTTATTCATGTTGACCTCCTAAAAGTAAACGCAGGTAGGAATCAACAACGTTTTCTAACAAAAACGGTTTCCAAGCTGAACTACTTACTTCTATTTTATTACCAGCAAGTGACTCTTCAATCCCATCAACAAGTGCCTGGGTATCTTCTACTTTTACAAGTCGACCCCATTTTCCATTATCTAAAATTTCGACAGGTCCACTTTTACATCGTGTTGACACAAGAGGAACTTGCAAGGCCATAGCCTCTATTAAGACCGTAGGTAGGCCTTCACGTTTGGATGAAAGAACAAAAACAGAAGCGTTCTTAATATACTGGTATGGATTTTCCACAAAACCAGGCATATCGATATCTTGTTCCAAGTCGAGTTCTTTCACTAGACCAGTAAGTTCTTGCCGCAGCTCCCCTTCCCCCAAGATAAGAAGACGCGCCTCATGATTTTGCCTGACATGCCAAAAAGCCCTAATAAGGTTACTAAAATCTTTTGCGTCGGTAAGACGGCCAACTGAAACAATCACCGGGGGTGACCCAACCTTAAACCATGGATGATCTAATACTTGATTTGCTTTCTCGAAAACATCCGAGGTTACCACAGGGTTATAAATAGTACTTACCAAGTCCTTAGTTATTAAAGTTGTTTTACAAAAATCGTCTGCAACACCATCAGAAACAGCGACTATCCCAGAAGACATCGGGTATAACTTCCGAACCAGAAAAAGTATCACCCTACCCTTAAGGCGTTTAACGCTTTTTTTGACACCAGAAACTGTTGTGTGGACACTGACATAAATATCCGTCTTACTTCTGGCAAGGATTTTAGCTAAAAGGACTACAATGTTGGCGTGATCTAAAGCGGAGAGCAGAACTCTCGGTTTATTTTTAAGCAAGTATGATAACAACCCAGGCAAACAAAAAATAACTCTCTTTCTATTCAGATCAACAACGTTTATATTTGAATGCAGTTTTTTCAAGTTTGGACCTTCTGCACTACTCAAAACGAAATCAACCAGGATGCCCTTTTCGACAAAGCCATTGGCTAAATTGACCATGACTTTTTCCGCTCCACCGCCACTTAAGTTCGGAAGAAAAAAAGCTATTTTACTTTCTTTTAGTTTGTTCATGATTCCCTAAAAAACCTAAAAAGAAAAAATTAAAAGTCAAAAATCAAAAAATACAATTTGATTATCAAAAACCTGGCAATGGCCAAAAGCATTACAGACCGGATTAGGAATAAGAAATTCTTATGAACTTTCCAAAAGCAAGTTTTTCCTTATCTTTAACCGGATTATCTTAGGCAAACAAACCAAAACAAAAATCAAAACTTTTGGATTTTTGACTAGATTCTTGAATGACTTGACATAATCCCCTTTTTTTAGCGGTTCCACAACTTGATGGTATTTTATAGACTGTTCTACCTTGTGCATTTTATACTTAATAGTGTTTTCCAGTGCTGTGTTGTGGAGTACATTCCCATCATCAAGTAGGTTCTTCAAAATTTCATACTTTTGATTAGCACCATTTATTTTTTCGGTCGTAAGAGACCCCCTTCTTTTTCTATAATAATAATAGGGGTCAGTTGTTATGAAAAACCTCGCCTTGAGCAAAAGGCAGTTGACCAAAAGGAGAAAATCTTCACCGTTTTTGTAACTCTCATCGAATCGTATTTTATTTTCTCGAAGAAATTATGCCTTTATCATAGGTTGTACGCCGCAATCCATACCTACGTACTTAACAACATCAATTGATTCTATTTTTTTAAAATTTTGCTGGCTTAAGTTTGTACCCCATGGCTTTTCCTCATTGTCTTCAATTAAAAATATATCGTCAGCGACAATCTCTGCGCCGGTCTCTTCACCAAGACTCAACAATTTTTCGAGCCGTTGAGGAGAAAACCAATCATCTGAATCTAAAAACGCAATCCATTCTCCGCAACTATTTTCTATTGCCTTGTTCCTGGAGTAGCTAGGGCCTCGATTTTCTTCGTTTTTAAAAATTTTTATCCTGCTATCCTTAAGACCCTGCACAACAGAGACCGTGTCATCTTTTGAACAATCATCTACTACGACAATTTCAAAATCCTGTATCGTTTGCTTCAGAACAGATACAAGGCATTTTTTAATGTATTTCCCAGAATTATACGACGGAACGACAACAGAAACCTTTAACGATCTATTCAACATACACAACCCCAGAAGGTAAGTATGATTAAAAAATATCTCACAGAGAACTAAGTGCCACTTTAAAATTGTTCTCTGCCATACCAATCAATTTATCTCTTTTCGGATAAAAAGCGGGAAGTTCCACATCAAACAGATCAATCAATCTACTCGTCAAATCTAAAGGTTCACAATCAAGATCACCAACGCTAAATCTTCCCGGGACGCCAATGTCTCTACGGAAATCACCGCATTTTTTGTGATATTCAACTGAAATACATGGTACTCCAGCGGCCGCAGCGTATATTGAACCATGCAACCGGACTGACACAAAAGCAGAACACTCCGCGACTTTCTCCCAAACCCGTAAGGGGTCAGGGTCGTATTGAACAACTTCGGCCTCAGCTCCATATGTTTTTAATTTTTCGACAAAAGCATGTGTAATCTGATTATCCCCATAGTGAGGGTGCCCGTTAAAAACAAAAAACCTAATCTTAACCTCAAACCCTTGACAAATAAGTCGCTTTAATGACTCTAGCAATACCGTCTCTCTCTTTTTCTCTTTAGTCACATCTTTCCCTGCATATCTCTCATAATGACAGACTGTAACTCCCAAAATTTTTTCTTTTCTTTTTTTCGGGTTTCTATGTTTCGATACCATTGGTAGCAACATAGCTAGATCTGCCGCCTCAATAGGCCTGTAAGGAAGATTCAAAGAAAGCGCCTCTTCATAAGATGAATTGTCTCTCAACGCCAGGAATCTAAGAGAAGAAAGAGAAGAATGAACATATTTTTCATCTTTGACGCTTTTATAGGGTCCGAGAGAGACGCCAATAGCTCCAGATGGAGTTATTTTGGCTCGAGAAGCAAGGAGTGAAATCGTCCTAGGGGAACCAAAATTCTCTTTGCTATGAAATATCGACCCACCAGACCAAACGACCAGATTTGATTTTAAAATATTCAGATAACTTTGAAGGCGTGCCTGCCCCTTATATTTTTTTTCTTTCGAAAGGCATGAAACAGTTTTTACGGAGGAAACCAAATGTTCGCTTGAGAGCAATGATACGTTTTCTGCTTCCCAGTATTTCCTGGCACCCCACGTGGAAACGACTCCAAAACAATCATCTCCAACATTTTTCATACCATAATATCCAGCTAACAAAATATTATCAGGTTTGGCCATTGCCTGACTCCAAATCGATGGCTTGTTCAATCTCTAACAAGAAGTATTTTCTTCGACAGCACCCTGGAATTTTGTGGTGCCATTTCTGCTAAAATTTTCCTATCCCCGCTAGAAAGGCCTCCCCAAATCAAAGGAAGTGTCAAAACTGTACAAATACTGAGCACAATAAAACCTAAATCAACGAAACTGTTCAAAGTATAATGATCTCGAAAAATCTTGGTGAATAAAAATACAATCGAAAAAGCAAGAACCCCATTAGCTATTGGTTTGAAAAAACTACCAAGTGGTATCTTCAATATGTAAGCCGCGTAAACTGGGGTAAAGAGACCGTTTTTCAATGTTAAAACAAGTACTCCGACTGCTGCTACTCCGTAATAACCCCACGTTGTCTCGTTTACAACATAAAGTGCTAACAGTAAATTTGATAGCCCCAAACAACAGGAAAGAATTGCTGGCAACTTGACTTTGTTTAAAGCGGTACTTACTGCCAGCAGAGGCAATACTCCCAAGTTTATGACCAAAGTACACAACTGGAGAGTCATTAATGTTCCAAGCCTCCTGAATGGTTCGCCAAGCCAAAAAGCCAACACCTCACTAGAGAAGCCACACAGCAGCGCCAATGGAACGGCCAGGACCAAGCCCATCACCTTTACGGCCAGTTCCATCATTCGAATCAACTTTTTACTCTCTCCCCGTGCGTGGTAAATAATTACCAACGGAGTTATTGCGCCAGCCAGCACTCCCGCTGCGGTTCGTACCACTTGATTCCACTGCAAAACGGCTGCGTACTCACCACAGGCCTCTGGCCCTATGAACTTATTCACCAAGTAAGTATCAATACGAAGAAACAACAAAAACCCTACTTGATTGATCAAAACCCACCCTGACATTGTGGCCATTGATCGAAGTTTTTTGAATTCTGCTTTCCTTAAGTTCAGCTTTAGATCAGGTGTCAGATTTCGCCATCTGAAAACACTTAGAACAAGAACTATCAACCCTCCAAAAAAGTTACCAACACCTACATGAACTAAAGCAGGACCTGAGTAACTGAACAATGCAATTATCACGACAAAACGAAGCAGTGTACGAGATAAATCATTCACCCTCATCAAATCTAATCTATTTTGCGAATACATAGAAACTGAAAAAACCGTACTCAATATCGAAAGACCGAAACCCCCAAAAGTCAAAGCAAACAGCCAAAGTGCATCATTTTTAAGTCCAGCAGGTACAGTTATAACATTTTCAATATTCGACAAAATAAGGGTTAGAACAATTATCTGAATTCCTGCGAACAAAAAAACGACAAATACAGAGCTATTAAAAACTATGACTGCTTCATCTATATCGCCTTTCTGAATTTCGAATGTCAAAAACCTATTGACTGATGAGTTGAAAGATTGCGTAATAATACTAATATACTCACTGAATATCATCGCTAATGGTATTAGACCATATGCTGAAGTTCCAAGATGTTTAATAAGATATGGTACTAACCAAAGAGCTACGAGAAGGTTTACGAGAAAAGACACTATGTTCATCGATAAATTTCTTGGAACTTGCGCCTTACCCACCGGGACTGCCAAACCCATAAATCGTTCCTTTTCACTACCAACAACAGAGAAAAACTAAACATTACCAAGGATGTCTCAAGGCATCCTTCGCAGGGTGCAATGGGTAGAAGAATAAAAAAGACCTGAAAAAGCGACTTTTCTCACCGTATCCATCCTCAATATGTCTTTGCCGTTTCCTAGAAGTGGTTCCATCCTTACCGACCGCCCACCCTGAGCCCAAGATTTGACCAAAGTTTTTTTAGCATCATGCCAATGCTAAGAGGGATATTCCCTTCAACATGACAGACATTTCGCCAAACCCATAAAGGCCTGCAAAGGTTATAGAAGAAATTGACGAACCAACCCGCAAGAGCCTCCCCCAACCGCCCCTTCATCGAAACGGTCCTGTCTCTCAATTTACCGACCCGGTTCCCCGCCATTTCAATTCTGGCTGCATCGATCCGAGCCAATCTGTGTTTTCGGACACCATCTGGCCAGGGCACTCCCATCAAATTGCAAGCGAGAGTCAGATATGCTCCGAATTCCCTTGCCGCCCCATGCTCTGCCCCCCTCCTATGCCACTCACCCCAATCGATCTCATTCTCGTAGGTCGAAACAAGTTCAGCAAACTCAGCCAACTGAAGAAGAGAGATGTTTGACTGTATGAATTCGCGCTGCGAAAGCAACCCATGAACCGTATTATGCAACAAGCGATAAGTCGGGCTAAGCACTGCTGTATGATAGCCTCCCAAGACCACCTTCTGGCTGTTCGCCCAAGCCAAACCTGCCGGAAGGATTCTGCCTGCCTGCCCACGTTCCACCCTGACATGGATTTCTACCGCAACTGGCGAATGCGGTTTGAGCATCCGCGGTAAATGCTGAGGAAGGTATTCGGGGGAATAGGTATCGGCCCTTGTTGTTGGGACGGGCACATAGCCCGATCGGATCAATACCTCTTGNTAATATATCGACATCCCCCATCAGCCGGGCTCCAGAGCTGCCATAAAGGCCGTCGCAGAAGGTCGCAGCGCCCTTCAGCAAAACGGAGTGGATTCTCATATCTTGAAGCGATGAAAGAATCTCCACAAGGGAGGCTTGAAAAGCTTCGTTACGTTCAACGTTGGCCTGGTGTAGAACTTGGAGGTATTCCTGCAAATCCTCCGGAAGCTCATCCAGCAAACCCTTCTGTCGAAGTCGTGAATACCAAAGGGGAGTGCAAAAACTCAGATTCGCCTGGTAAAGAACCAACTTCCAGTCAAGTCGTCCTTTACGATCATACTCACGCAAAGTCTCCACCAACTCCCCGGGCCTGTAGGGAGAAAGAAAGTGCGCCAAAAGAGTATACGACTTCCCCATCGATGAAGACATCACCTAAAGCACACCCAACAGAACCATCTTGTCGCGGAACCAAAATAACCGCACATAGGGCTGCCTGAAAACACGTTTTTCAAACCCTCTCTTCATTTGACACCCGCATTGCCAGGGCCATATTCAAACAAGCTTTTTCGTTTTATTGAAAGCCTTACGGCCTTTTGGATCCCACCGGTCCAAATGTGCCGTAAAGTCATCTCTCCAGGAAGAAGGATTTAACACCGACTGGTTTCTTCCTAAAAAATATGAGCTTTTTTCCTCTGATAAGCATTCTTTAAGTTTTCAAGCAGTTCATCACAAGCGTGCCTTATTTCATCACCCAAATCCGGCAACTGATAAGGCTTCAAAGAATCTACGTGTATTTCTTTTGTGAAACTCGAATCAAATTGGAGAGAGAACCAACGAAAAACTCCTTCAAAGTTAAGACGCGAATCTTTCACCATATCTTCATAATCAAGCAACATAAAATTCTTGTTTTGAGCCAATCCTTGGTCGAACATTAGCTTATTTCGCAACCACCACATGAGAGCCCCCCCTTCTTGCTCATTTATCGAAGGGTGGTAAAGACTGTCAAAGGTACTCAAGACAGCTTCACTAATATTTTCACCTCGCCACGCAAGGGTTTTCCAATCGCGTTTGGCCAAGCTATGCATCACCCTCAACTGGTGTCCGGGCCATTTTCTGTTAGCTGACTTTACAACCTGATGAAAATCACGAAACATCCAGATCACCTTCAAACCGTCCATTTCCGCGAGCCACTTCCCCATGTGCTGCGAATCGACAAGAGGCTTGGCTACGATCACTGGAAATTTTGAGGAATTCCTCTTTTGCTCGACCTGCTCAATGGAAGGCAGCCGATACCCCTTGAAAAAGCGTGGGTCGCCCTCCCCATATGTTTTTATATCGGGTGACTTGCCAAACACATCTAAGGCGATCGTAGTGCCCGAGCGCTGTGCGCCGGCAATGAATACAACTTGAGTAGGACCTGCCTTCCGCATCAGGGCTCTCAGCTCTTTATATGCGAGGTGCAAGCCCTTTTTTATTTTGACTTTAGACATAGCGGACCTCTTATATTTTAGTTGGAAATGCACCCATGAAACTTCTCCCTAAAGGGGGGATTGAACAGCCAGAAAACTGCCCAGGCGGTGCCGATGTCACTGAAAACTTTAACAACCATCAATCGACTGTCAACCCTGCCCTCAGAAGGAAAAAAGGAAGAGACTTTTACCAAGCAAAGGTTGTAATTTGGCTCGATCGGTTCCATATATCGGAAGCACAGAGCCGCAAGGAGAAGGACCGCTGGAGTCGCCTCCTCTGCGGCGCCTCTTAGGGCCAAAACCCTTGAAAAGAAGTCGATCAAGCCTGCAGGTGTCTTTGTCGAATGGCGCAATCGGGGCAATGCCACCACTGCTGGTGAAGCCGATGGCCAACCCCGAAGACCTTCGAGCCTGCTCGGCACAGGGGCACAACAACCCAGGGAGTCTCTTAAGAGCCTTCTGGCCTGAGTGCGCCAGACTATTCAACAGTTAACAGGACCGTCGCTTGGGGAAAACCAGAACTCAACCGGGCGGGGACATATGCGGATAAACTGACGAACCTTCTTGGCGGGGAAGAACCCTCTCAAGCTGAACCTGCCGATTCAAACCCCGAAATCGGCGTAATAACCATTTCGATCATCCCTGGACCTCAGAACCGACCTCATGTCCGAAGGACTCTTGGCACAAATTTTCCTCAGGCCCAGCCTCCCCATTCCTGCGCCGATTCTCCGCCGGAAACAGGAAACCACCCTCAAACCACGACATGTAGGTTTCCGCCTCAGGGGAGACTCCTCCCCTCGACCTCGGCGGCCATTTGGTGAAGGACCTCTTCGATATTGCTGTAACCATCACCATCGTCGTCCCCGTTCGGGCTGTCAGGAATCTTAAAAGGTCTGTAGTTCTTGGGAAGACTCGGCCACCCGCCGACCTGTTCTGGAGAATCGACGATCATTCCTTTTCGCTCCCTCACCTCACGAATGATCCGCTCATCTACCGGGTCCCGATCAGCGGGCCTCGCCCCGGCATTGAGCAGAACCCAGGGTAAAACCTCTTCACTTTTTTTGACCGTCAACGGAGAAGGCCATGTATCAATTGGCTGAATACTCACTCGCATACCATCTGGCCCCCTCCAGACATCTCCATTGGGGTGGTAAATATCCTCAAGGTAAACTTTCGTCCCTGCAGCTGATTTTTCACTTGCAACATAAGCTACGCGAGAACCGTCGGAGTACTTCCGAGTGTTAGGTCCTGCATAAAATACATTTCCAACTGCACTCAGGTAAGCAGGTTCCTTAATTTTTTCACCGTCAATACCGACTCCGACATATCCACCACCACCAGGGTTGTAAACTAAGTTATTTAAACAAAGGACTGAGCTGCCGGCCTTAATCAAAGGCTGCCTTTCGTCATTATGTGCCAGAAGGTTACCAATGATAGACAATTTACGTGTTCTGTCTCCAACCAAGAACCCCATTGAATGGAATCCTTCCGGATGAATGGCGTTCCTTAAGGCCTCACTGAAGATAGAATTACTGACTGTAATGTCGTGGGCCCCCCACGTACTTCCATTTTCATCGACGGCCCAGCTTACCGAAAGATGGTCAGCGACAACCCGATAAGCTTGCCTGTGAAGGATTTGCAATCCGTCACGATTTCCCGGCCAGGGACCGACATCATCGTCTCCCACCCGAATACGAATATGCTGAACAAGAATATCGTGACTTGTGATCAGGAGGCCTGCGCCTTTGAGGGTTATCCCTGGAGAAGGGGCCGTTTGCCCTGAAATCGTTAAATAGGGACTGGAAATGGTTATATCGGATTTCAACGCAATCGTACCACTCGTTTCAAAAACAACTATCCTCGCCCCATGCTTCTGACATGCGGCCCTCAGGGAGCCCTCTCCACTGTCATTCAGGTTGGTCACTTTAATGACCCGACCACCCCGACCTGCTGAGGTTTCCGTACCGAACCCCTCGGCACCCGGGAAAACCGCCACAGCTATGGTGGGTCCCCCGGAGGAGGCGCAACCCATTATCAAAAGCCCAATCCAGGAGAAAACCAAAAACCTTGCAACGGGCACTGTTCTTCCCCCCCCAAATGAAGATTTGACCTTACAAGCAACTCCGGCAAAGTAACGGGTTGACAAAGAAAACATTTACCAGCTTTAGACCCATTGTCAAACCAACTAAAGGTGAACCTTTCTCTTTCTTTCCCCGTGGAAATTGCTAAACAAACAAAGTCTGGATATATAACCGGGTCGTCATATAAGTTTGTTACGACATCGTTTCAGTTGGCGCCACCCGACATTCTCGAAACGAAAAAAAAGGCCGGATTCCAAAACGGAACCCGGCCTTAAATTATTACGACATCAGCTTGGCTTTATTTCAAAGCCGACTTTAGGGCTAGAGCCTGCCCTCCACCTCGGCTGCCATCTGATGGAGGACCTCTTCGAGGTTGGTGTAACCATCGCCATCATCGTCGCCGTTGGGGTTAGCCGGGGTCGGGAATGTACGCGTTACGACGGCCAGGTTCGGCCAACCACCCACCTGCCCGGGGGTGTCAATGATATTGCCTGTGCGGGTCAGGACTTCATGCATAATCCTTTCATCCACCGCATCCAGGTCAGCAGGTCTCGCTCCTGCATTTTGGGTAACGTATGCTTCGACTTGACTACTCGGCCTTACGGTTAAGGGGGAAGTCCAGGTGTCGGCCGGGCGGGTAGCCACCCTCAGGCTTGCATCACCCTTCCACAACGTCCCACCGGGGAAACTGTTGTCCTCAAGGCAAACCTCTGTTCCCGCCGGCGTGGAGGTCGCTGACGAATAAGCGTATCGATAGCCACCGGGGTAGGCCCTTGAATCGGGGCCGATAAGGAACACATTCCCTACGGCGGACAAAAAGGCTGGCTTCCCGGTGTTTTCACCGTCTACCCCAACGCCGACCCAGTCTCCACCACCACCGTCGTACCCGAGGTTGTTCAGTTGGAGGACAGAAGAGCCGGCCTTGATCAGGGGCTGTCGATCATTGTTATGGGCCAAAAGGTTCCCGATAAGAGCAATTCTCTCTGAACCATCCCCGATCAGGAATCCCTTGGAATGCTCGCCCTTGGTGTGCGATGAGTTGCTCAAGGCTTCACTGAAGATGGTATTGCTGATCGTGACATCGTGCGACAACCAGGTGCTTCCGTTCTCATCGATGGCCCAACTTACCGAAAGATGGTCAACCACGACGTTGTAGGCATTGTCCCACAGGATCTGCAGACCGTCGCGGTTGCTCGGAGCAGGCCCGCCGGACTCGTCTCCCACCCGGATGCGGAGATGCTGGACCAGAACATCGTGCCCGGTAATGAAAAGGCCGGCCCTCCTAAGGGTGATTCCCGGAGAAGGAGCGGTTTGCCCGGCCACCGTTAGATACGGGTTGGAAATCCTGATATCGGAATTCAGCGTAATCGTCCCGCTTATTTCAAAGACTACGGTTCTCGGCCCGGACGCTTCACATGCCGCCCTTAAAGAACCGGGTCCGCTGTCATTCAGATTCGTCACTTTATAGATGGTCCCGCCGCGCCCTGCAGGGGTGTCGGTGCCGAAGCCCTCGGCGCCCGGGAAGACCCGAAGGTCCCCGGAGGCAGGAGGCGTCGTCGGGGGAGGAGTAGTTTCAGTGGGAGCCTCGTCGTTGTCTATAATGGTCACTGCAACGGTGGAGGTGGTCCCCAGGGCGGTTCCGCCGGCCTGGTTGCCCAGGATCACGTTGAAGATCTCGTTGTCCTCGGCCAGGGAGTCGTCAACGATGGTGATGCTCTGCGTCTTGCTCGTCTCGCCGTCGGCGAAGGTCACGGGCGTCCAGCTGAAGTTGCCGTAATCCTCGGCGAAGGTGGCCGTCACGCCGCTGGTCCGCCAATCCACGGCAACTGCGCCGTCGCTTCCGCCGACCCGCTTGATGGTGATGTCCACCTGCCCCTCGCTCTCGCCAACCGAGGCGGAGGAGACAGCGAACTCGAAGGATCCGGGAACCGGCACGGCCACGTCGTTGTCGGCGATGGTCACCGCGATGGTGGAGGTGGTCCCCAGGGCGGCTCCGCCGCTCGGG